>DIMZ01000229.1:0-2238 GCA_002425825.1 Cloacimonetes bacterium UBA5553
GTGCTTCTGGAACAAAACAGACTGCAAAACATCCCCGCCGCACAACAGGGCTACAGAAAAACCTTCGTGCCAACCATACTGGTGGACAATCTGGACGGCGACAGCACCCCCGACATTCTTTGTGCGGACACCTACGGCAACGTGATGGTTTTCGAAATCATAAATGCCAATTCCCACGAAATGCGCTGGACAAAACGGCTACCTGTTGCTAACACCTATTCCCTTGCCATTGGAGACTTTGATGGCGATGGTCAAAAAGACTTTATTGTAGGTGGATATAACACCAGCGTTGTTAACCCCGACATGAACTTCTGGTATTTTGAGGGCTTCCGTCGCCTAGCCAATAACAGCTACACCAGCATGGGCAACATCATGTTCAACGATGTGCAGTCTCAAAACTCCATCCATGCTGAAGACATTAATGGTGACGGTAAATCTGAGATTATCCTCGCCATAGCACCAAATCTATATGTGATCAGCTATGAGAATGGTAAATTTGTGCCCAAGTTCCATGGCGACAGCTTCCGCAACTATCAGGTTAGCACATGGAAAGATAACGATGGCGTGGTGCGCATTCTGGCTAACGCCAAAGCCTCTGCGGATAGCACTATCGCCGTGCAATGGACACCAGACCTGCCTTTCACCGGGCCNNCTCCCGCAAATCTACTGGTTAGGCCTATCGATTCCAGTTCCATAAGCATTAGCTGGATTAGAAACGGTGCACCCAACTACAGGCTTTATCGCATGGATGCCAGCGACGTAATTAGTTATTGGGATTTGGGTGATGTATCCAGCTACACCGATACCGGACTGATTACCGGAAGCCCCTATAAATATGCCATTGCATCCATAAACCCGCTGTATTCTCCCAGCGAGAGCATTAGAAGCCTATGGGCTACCGGCACTGCCAACGAAGCCCCACGCATCACCGAAATTACCTTTGTGGGCACTCATGAGTTACGCCTGCTATTTAACCAGCAGCTTCCGTCGAGTGCGCTGAATCCCAGCTTCTATACTCTTAATCACGGGATGGGCAGACCAAATTCTGTAAACTCAGTTTATAACCATTTTGGCGTTCAGTTAAGATTTAGAGACAGCCTACCTGCAGCAAGCATACCCTATGAACTTGAGATTCAAAACATTGTTGGCATAACTGGCGTGCCCTCTGTGCAAAATCTTTATAGCTTTGCCTATGTACCCGATATTGACCCACCCAGACTGGAAAGCGTTAGCTTAATATCATCAAACACCGCCCTGCTATTAAAGTTCAGCGAAAGCCTTGCCCCTGCCGGTGCTTCTTATTTACCAAATTACTTACTAACTACACCAGAGACAGACGGTTCCAATAGGATTGTATCCGCTGTGTTGAATGATGACAGCATCACCATTAGCTTAGCCCACGCCATAATAGCTTCTAACCAATCGTATTACATTGAAGTGAATAATCTTACTGATTTGGCGGGGAACATAATATCACCACAGTACAAGCTTGCCAGATTTGGTGTGAATAACATAAGCAATCTGGACAAACTAACCGTGTATCCCAATCCCGTTACCAACAAGCATGTTCCAGTGGCGATTTTTGTAAACTTCCCTAACGACAAAACCGGCAAAATATCTATCTACAACTCCGCTGGAGACTTGGTTCTTAGGAGAGACATAGGGCCATTTACCGCGATAAATAATAACACCACCTGGCGATGGAACCTGAAAAATAACGACAACCGCGATGTTTCTTCGGGTATTTATTACTACGTTGTGGAGATGGATAAAGAGATAAAACGCGGCAAACTGGCGATAATCCGATAACAAACGCATAGGAACTACCTTTACTTATGCAAAGCCTTATATCTTATATTCTTAGTGCTCTAAACACGCCCATCCTTAGCCTCGGCATAACCATTGTGTTTCTGCTGCTGAATGTTTTGGATGCCCACTCCACCTATCTGGTAATAAAACCTCACTATTATGAACGGGAAAAGAATCCAATTGCCCGCTGGGTATTCAAGAAGCTGGGAATTCCACGGGGAATTGTAATCTTCAAAGTGCTGCTGATGTCCATCCTGATAGTAGCCATTGCCTATTATGCAGCATGGGATCCCCTAACCATAAACATCGCCATGCTGATTGCCGATGTGCTGTTTCTAGTGGTGGTGCTGCACAATTACCGCATTGCCCGCCGCCTAAAACGCCTTTTGCCATAGCTGATTATATAATAATCCATTACCAATGCAGTAC
>DIMZ01000229.1:2318-10148 GCA_002425825.1 Cloacimonetes bacterium UBA5553
TCATTGCAGATTTATTACAGATGAAACCCGTAATGAATCTGTAATGATAGTGCAATTCCTCCAGGCTTAGCCAATATGTTTACTAGCATTTGGCATAAGAATGGCATATACTATTACTAACACCATGAAACATAAGAGGATTTACATGAAACATAGAATACTGTTATCCATCATTGTCCTGGGGCTGATGTTACCCCTATTCGCCCAGGTGAATGGCGATCTTACCCAGTTTGCTGAAAAGAAAGTCTTGCGGGTTTGGGGAACTCATTACCAACGCGGCTATGCACAGGGCTATTACCTTGCTCCGCAGATAAAGGAAGTTTTTCAGGATTTCTTTTGGACTATGTTCTGCTTTTCAAACCAACCACATTATGACATGCTCTGGGGTTTTTACATGCAAAACTTCGTGCCCGATACACGCATGAACAGCGAAGCACAGGGAATGATAGACGGCATGCAGGCTGCTGGCACCCCTTTATACCACGCCGGATTGGGCAGAGACATAAGCTATGACGATTTACTGCTTATGAATGCCGTTTATGACCTGGTGGATGTGCAGGGTAAAAATGGAGAAACGCCACAAGTTGAACTTGGCTGCGCATCGCTATCCAGCTGGGGCAATGCCACTACCGCCGATCCGCTGTTGTCTGGTAGCTCGGTTATTACCCGCTTTCTTGACGTTAGCCCCAATAGCGCATTTATAAATAATCCGCTTATCGTGGTTCACTATCCTGCCGAAACCGACGAACAAAGCTGGGCAAACTTCACTATGCCCGGGTTCTTTGGTGCCATCACCGCTATATCCGCTTCCAATGTGTTTGCCTCCATAAATACAGGAACAGAGCATGCAGCCACAGTTACCAGCAATCTAAGCCCCATCCTGTTCGATATCAGACGTGGTATAGAGCGTATAGACTTTGATGAAAGCGGTGCTTCACACCCCTTGGACATTAGAGCTTCGATTGCGCTGAATAACAATCTCTCGGCAAATATGGTTCACAAGCTTTGGGAAAGTGGCGGCACGGTTTATAGCTCGGTAATAGAGCGCAAGAACAACGCGATTGCCAATAGGCTGTCCACACAGAATGGCTCCCTGCCCACCCATCACCTGGCGGTTACCAATCACTTTCGTGCTATAACAAATAACACCTGCTGCTCGCGCTATGCGAATATTCAAGATTCGCTGTGGACAAATGCACAAGTGGATGCCAAACGGCAGTGGAGAGTGCTGGCAGGTGCCGCAGGACTGGAAAGCAACCTTCTGGCAGTTCAGTTTATTCCTTCTACCGGAGCAATCATCTGGTCAACAGCCACATTGTCCGAGCCGGCTTTCAGCCGTCCAGGATTCACCCTTTCCACCGAGTATCTATTTACCAATACGGTAAGCAATAGCGATGCAGTGGCAGCCTTGCCCGAAGCTAAGCTTAGCTTATATCCAAATCCAATTTCAGCAGGAAACCGCCTATCGGTTAAGAGCAGCGAAGCCTTGCAGAAGATTGAGGTGTATAACATCAAAGGACAAAGCATAAGCAGCTATACTTACAATGCCAAGGAAACCGAGCAAAATCTTCCTGCTTTTGCCCCCGATACACCCAAGGGGATATACCTGGTGCGAGCTACTACTCACAAGGGCAATGCCTATACGCATAAGATTGTGCTGAAGTAATCAATCAGCCAGTATCTGGCAATAGCAATCCATCACCGCTTCGTAAAACAGCAAGCGCATTTCGTTGTATGCTTGCAAGTCGAATTCGTCAGTCCATTCGTTCATAAATAGCTTTTTAAATTCTATTGCCAAACAAATGCAACGCCCCGGGTAGCTGCTGTTCACCCAGCGTGAAAAATGCCCACCGCTGAACTTAATGTCGCAACGGCAGTCTATGCTTCTGTCTAAGAACGGAATACCGTCTATCCGATTGCGCAGGGTTTCAATGCGGGGATACAGCTCTTCGCTAAGGTTATTTCTGCCAATTATGATGTCGGGATTATCTATTTGTGGGTCGGGAGCAGCATCCATGCCGCCACGACGGTGGTTGTAGCTATGAATGTCTAAGATTAGTAGCTTGTTGTTATGCTTTAGCAAATTTTCTATCTGGTGCCTGGCTATCTTATACCATGTGTCGTACGATGCGTAAAGCCTTTCCAGCAGGTCTGGGGGAATCTCTGAGCTGCGAACAGGTAAGCCCCAGGCATCTTCTGGTATTAAGTAAACGCATTTGTCGCGATTGCGGTTCAAATCTACTGCAAAGCGGCTGGTAAGCACAATGCCGTAATTGGGAAACATTCCAGCAAATCCGCAGGTGTATGGGTCTTCCTCCATAAATCGCTCCCGGTCGGATATCCCGCAGCTCGGTAATAGCTCTTGAGGAAAGCGGTGGCCATTGTGGATTGCCGTGGCAAAGATAGGTAATTTGCTGTTTTTTAGGGCATAGGAGCTTTTAATCATTCTTGAATTTGTCCAAAGCGTGGATTAGCCCTTGCAGTATCTCCAGATAGTTTTTTATGATGTAGATATCAGCCTNNTTTTCTATGGTTATCCAGCTATTTAGCAGGTTCATGTCTATGCCCACAACCGCGCCTGCTTGAGCTATTATCTCGCCAAAGCTTTTGGGAATGGGACGATTGGCAAGATAACAGAAGCCCTTAAGAGCAGGAATGATGGAGCGAATGGACATCTGCAATGTAGCAGCCAAGGCTTTTGGCTTCTTCTTTTGCTCCAAAACCGCCAAACGGGTAATCAGCCACTTACCTTTTAATTCTCGTTCTATCTGCAAGCGCAGGTCTGATGCCACAAACTTTAAGTCTTGCAGTAAATCTTCTTTGGCAAGCAGATTGCTGTAACTGGCAGAAACAATGTCCAAAAACTCCAGCGGATAGCTATCTAATGAAGTGCTTACAAACTCCCGGTTTATCAACAGCGGAAACGGTAGCTTATGCTTGGCGCAATACTCACGAAGAGGCTCCAGACTTTCCAGTAATAAGGTGGGATCGCTATTAAGGATAATAACGCAGCGGGGAGCAGGATTGTTATAAACTGCTACCTGCAAGAGCTGTTCTTCAAGCGCGCTAAGGGTTTTTAAAACGCCTTTGTAATCATGCTTCATTTTGCCTCCTGTGCCGAGCAATATTTATCCATGTAGGTATTTGCACAAGCACGTGCTAAATTGCGAATTCGGCCGATATACGCGGCTCTTTCGGTTACGCTAATCACGCCTCTGGCATCCAAAAGGTTAAAGCTGTGAGAGCAGTGAAGCAGCATATCGTATGCCGGATACACCAGCTTTTGGTTTAATAAAGCTCCGCACTCAGCTTCATAATCTTGAAATAGCTTAAACAACAGCGAAGTGTCTGCATGCTCGAAGTTATAGGCACTGAACTCCTGTTCACGATGAAAGTAAAGCTCGCTGTAGTATGTGTTATCATTCCATTTTAGCTGGCGATAGTCGTCCACATTCTGGATATACATTGCCAATCTCTCCAGCCCATAAGTAAGCTCTACGCTAATCGGGAATACATCTACGCTGCCAACTTGTTGAAAATAGGTAAACTGGCTAATTTCCATGCCGTCCAGCCAAACTTCCCAGCCCAGTCCCCATGCACCCAGGGTAGGGCTTTCCCAGTCGTCTTCCACAAAGCGGATGTCGTGCTTTTCTATCTCCACACCAATGGCAATCAGGCTTTTAAGATATAGCTTTTGTATATCCTCGGGGCATGGCTTCATTATCACCTGAAACTGGTAATAATGTTGAAAGCGGTTTGGGTTTTCGCCATAGCGTCCATCCTTGGGACGGCGGCAAGCTTGCGGATAGGCAACTGCACAAGAGGCAGAACCCAGTGCACCAAAAAAGGTTGCGGGGTGGAATGTTCCGGCTCCCATCTCAATGTCGTATGGCTGAATAAGGTTGCAGCCCTGTTCAGCCCAGTAGTTTTGCAGAGTTAAGATAATGTTTTGAAAGTTCATTTATGTTTCCTAAGATATTGTTTGCATAGTGTTTTCATCTTGTCCAGGTCATTGCGCACTTCGCTAAGCACGAAGTATATATCATCAGTACTGCCTGGTTCATCCAGCTTCAAAGAAAGCTGTTCGGGCTGGGCATCTTCGGCAATGGCACGAATGGTGCTGCGTTCCTGCTTCAGCTTTTGACGCGCTCCTTCAATTGTGAAGCGTTGGTTATACAGCATATCGTGAATTTTGCGCAGTAGATGAATGTGGTCTTCGCTATACTTGCGGATGCGCCCTTCGGACTTCTTTGGTTTTAATACAGGGAACTCACCCTCCCAATAGCGGATAACATGCGGTTTCACACCCAAGAGGTTACTTACTTCGCCAATAGTGTAATAATACTTCTTCATTGCTTCCAGCGCCTTTTTCCTATTAATAAGCTAATTACATAAAGCCCAATCGCCAATATTACAATAGCAACGGGGTACCAGGCAATCTTGCGATACAGCGGAATTCGGGCAGAAACATTCAGGGGCGCACCAATTATCCCCTGCTCCATAAGCCCGGCTTTACTGATAATCCTGCCCATGGGATCCACAATCATAGATATCCCCGTATTGGCACTACGATAGATTTGGATGCGGTTTTCTATGGCGCGAAACTTAGTCATCACCGCATGCAGCCAGGGGCCATAGGAGGTGCCAAACCAAGCATCGTTGGTAACGTTTATCAGGTAGTCCGTTTTATTATAGCCACCCGTCTTATTATCTTTAGGGATTGCCATGTTTCTATTCAGGTCGGCAAAGGCTATCTCGTAGCAAATTGAGGGCGAAAAGCTATAGTCACCGCTTTTCATCCAGCTTAGCTCGGTGCCAAATTCCCAGTTAGCCTGACCAAACTGCAGCTTCCACAAGAAGGGGAATGTGTCCAGCCACAGCATGCGCTCACCCACGGGAACCAGGATATTCTTGTAGTATAACGGTGCTATGCTGCCATCCGGCTTGAACAAAGACGCAGCGTTGTAATAGTAAACTGGGTTTACATGCTCGGGCGGTGCGGTGGTATAATGGGGAAAGCCCGTAAAGATATCCATGTTATACTTGCTGGCAAAGCCCTGAACAGCCTGCATCGAGCCGGGCTCATACATCAAATAGTCCGGAATTGCCGCTTCTGGAAAGATGAACAAACGCGTAGAATCCTTCGCTGCCTGCATGCACATTTCGTCATAGCGTTTCATTATAAAGTTATAGAATTCCTGATCCCACTTCACATCCTGCGGGATTGCGGGTTGCATTACGCTTATGCCCGCATCATGCTTTATAAGCTTTATGCTTTTATAGCAGTACAGCCCATATCCCAGCCACAGCACAGCCACAATGGCAATGCCGATTAGCGACCTAAGTTTGCCTTTAATGCTGCTATATATCAGCACATTGATCACCATTATAAGGCAGGATAACAGGATTACTCCCCCGATGTCCGCCGCTTGAATCAAGATGCCATAATCCGCGAGGGAATATGCCTGGTTAAACCACGGAAAGCGCATCTCACCATAGTTTTGCAGGTATTCAAAGCTAAGTAGTATTGCCACAAAGCCAAGGTATTTGTACTTGGGCAAAGTATCCCAAATGCGCTTTACAAAGTAGAAAGATAGCAGGTAATACAAAAAATACAGGATTATAATGCCAACTAAACCGCCGGGCGTAACCTCAGCAATCCAATAGAACACTATGCCTATTTGAAGAATGCTAAATGCCGCAGCTGCTTTCAGAGGTTTAAAGTCCTTACGTTCCATGCTGATAAGCAGCGGAATCCACGCCACGAACACCAGCCACCCCAGATGCAGGGGCAAACGCGAGAGGCTAATAAGCAATGCGCTAACTACAGCAAGCAATAATGACGGCACTATCTTACCTGTTGGTATCCTATTCGTAACAGGCGAATCTCTTCACCAAAAACCAATATCAGGGCGTCTCTGCTAATGTTCATCAGTCCCACACCCGTCCCTATGTTTAGCGAAGCAGGGCTCATTTGGCTTATTAACAGCCCCGCATCCAGATTCAGTCCATTGTTATAGTCATCGAACAAGCTTTGGCCATCATCAGTTTTTATGTATTGACCCAAGGTGGAAAACACATGACTCTTGTTGCCCGTAGCGTCATAAGCAACCACGTAGTCCCGATTGCAGCTTAGCTGCTGCACCTGAACAAGCTGAAACTTGCCAAATCTGAATTGTTCTACTCCGTCTAACGCAGAGTATAATATAATCTCTGCACTTGCAGCATCATAGATGAAGAAGCTTTGATTGCTGTTAACCGCCATCATGGTTGGTTGAACGCTGCCCTTCAGCTCCAGCACACCCATAGGCTTTCCACTGTCGCTAAATTTCTTAATGCTTTTTGTAACGCTGTCCAATGCCAGCAAACTGCCGTCGGAGGCAATGGCTATATCGCTAAGGCTTTGAAAGTTCCCGCTACCTGTTCCCAATCCGCCTATCACATTCACCCTTTGACCATCACGGTAAATGCTAACCTGTTGCGTATTAGCACTCATTGCATAGATAACGTTGTTTGATGAGTAATACAATGCCTTCTGCAAGGGCATTCCAGCCGATATGGACGAAAATAAACTGAATGAATCGATGTCCATAAGAGCCACACGCTTGTTACTGCCACAGCCCACAATGGCGAGCATCACTAATAACGATAGCGTCACTAAACGACAATACTTGAAAGCTTGCTTCATGTTACACTCCTGTTAGTTGCAGGTCGCGAAGTTTACCCTGAATGGAGGTTTTGTTGCCAAAGCGGTTATACTCCAGCGTATAGGCTATGTCTAACACGCTGTTTTTTTTCAGCAGGGGCAAATAGTCTCCTAGGTTGTATCCTATTAAATCCAGATAGATACCATCTTTAACTACCTTTAGTTTCAGATGGTTGCGACCAACGTTGTAAGGGTAGCTTGCCACGGATACACCACGCGAGACAAATACAGGTCTGTTGTTACCGGGTCCAAATGGTGCAAAGCGTTCCATGGCATCCAGAAGACTGTTGTTAATGTCATAAAGTTCTATTTCGTAGTCTATCTGCAAGGGCGGTTGAATCTGCTCCAAACGCAGATGCTCCGACACATAGCGGGTGAGATCATTCTCGAATCTGTCTATATACTCCTGGTATATTGTAAGCCCAACTGCATATTTGTGCCCGCCAAAACTGTGCAGGTGATGCTCGGTATTCTTTAGTGCTTCAAAGAGGTCAAAATCGGCAACGCTGCGCCCCGAACCACTGCCAAAGCCATCTTTGAATGAGATCATGATTACGGGACGGTAATACTTCTCCACCAGCTTCGAAGCTACAATCCCGATAACCCCCTGGTGCCAATCGTCCGAAGAAATAATCATGCAGGAGGTGTGCGCCATGTCCTTGTATTTCTTATCTATAATCTCACAAGCCTCATGGAAGGTTTTCTGGTCTTCCTGTTGGCGTAGCGAGTTTTGACGCTCGATTATTTCGGCATATTCCACGCTGCGCTCTTCATCGGTAGAGATTAGCAGTTCTACCGAAAGCGCGGCACTACCCATCCTTCCCGCAGCATTAATGCGCGGGGCAATACCAAACACTATGTCTGTGGTATCCAGATTCTTTTGGTTCATACCCGATATTTGAATAAGGGCATTTAGCCCAAGATTCTTTTTTTCTATCAGGTGCTGAAGCCCGATGGAGGCAAATATGCGGTTCTCTGAGGTGAGCGGAACGATATCGGCAATAGTGCCAACTGCTACTAAGTCCATATACTTCAGGGTATTCTCTGGTGTGTCGATGCCCATCTTCTTGTATATAGCTATCAGCAGCTTGTAGGCAACCCCTACTCCCGCAAGGTGTTCGTAA
>DIMZ01000229.1:10199-21214 GCA_002425825.1 Cloacimonetes bacterium UBA5553
CCCGGCAGCTTGGGATTAATAATGGCATATGCTGGGGGCAACTCATCTTTGGGATTGTGATGGTCGGTGATTATTATCTCCATGCCCATAGAGCGCAGGGCATTAATCTCCTCCAAAGCGTTAACGCCGCAATCCACGCTGATAATAAGCGAAGAACCGGTTTCCCGAAGGGCATCCAGGCTCCCCAATGAAAGCCCATAGCCGTCTATCATTCTGTGGGGAATGTAAAAGTCTATCATTGCGCCGATGCGCTTTAGTCCCAGATATAAGAGAGCTGTGGCGGTGGTGCCGTCCACATCATAATCACCATATATGGTAATTCGTTCTCCCTTCTCTATCGCCGTCAAAATGCGCAGAACCGCTTTCTCCATGTCTGGGAACAGGAAGGGATCAAACAATCCTTCCAAAACAGGGTGAAAGAAATCCTGAACAGCCCCGGCAGTGTGCAAACCTTTGCGGTACAGCAGGTCTGTAACCAAGTGCGGAAGCTTTAGATAAGCACTTAGCTCATCAGATACCTTTTGCGCTGCCTCATCCAACGGGGCTGGGATTAGCCACCTTTTGTCCATGCTGTAGTACCTTTATATATCATATTTAATAACCTGTTACAGAGGTAAGCTTGGGTTTGGGGATATAGCACCGAGTCTTGTGAACACTGGATGGATAACCCATTTTACCTCAAGAAGTCTAAACTTATCAAAGCACAAAAGGTGTAAAGAACTTTTTTGATGCCCTGTGAATTATTTCGCTCTCCTATGTAGCAAACAATCAAATAGTACGCTTTAGCATCATGTTTGTCTGTGATTAAGCAGCTTTCAACAACGATAACATATGCAACCTGGCATAGTTTGGCATAACAATGCTAATACACTTCATCATGTAGCGAGATATCAACAGTTATCACATACCCGGCTGAAGAATGCCCTTGACACATAGAGCCTTATCCTGGCCGTTTATCAAAAAAAAGTTATAGCTGATTAGTTGTCGGGCGTAGCCATCATGGTTTAATCATAAGGTTACCCTGACCGTATCTAGCTTGTTAGGGGACAAGCATGAAAATAATCGCTGGAGTTTGGTTTTTATCAATTTGTGTATTTGCCTTATCGGCAGTAAATGTATCTATCGGGGGTAGCGGACAGTACAATGGACTATATGACTCTCCCTGTCCTTATGCCAACACCTATCGTAATGAGCGCGTGCAATACATTATTGGCGCAAGTGAGCTGCATGCTGCGGGTGGTGGTGCAGGCCCCATCAATGCAATTAGTTTGAATGTTGCTGCTTTAAACGGTATAGCACCCTTATCAAATTATCGGATAAAGATTGGAACAACAAGCCGTGAAGCCTGGAGCTACAGCGACAAGGCTTTTGTGCAGGGATTAACCGAGGTCTGGAGAGCATCGGCGTATCAGCCTTCATTGGGGGTAAATAGCCACTATTTTACTCAGCCTTTTGTTTGGGATGGAGTATCGAACCTAGTTGTGGACATGGGCTATTCTTTAACCTCATATGCTGCTCCCAAATCCGCCAATGCGGGCACCAACTGGACATGGTGCGGTGCCGTACGGGCTGCCTACATGCTATCGGACGCCATGAATGCATGTGAAGAGCCTGTGGCGTACAGTGTAAGCAACTACCGCGCAGACATAACTTTCAGCATGGGAGCTTTAACCCCAAGCATTCCCAATACCGCAGTACCCATATTGCCTGGAAGCGGAACTGAAAACGTGCCTGTTACCACTACTTTAAGCTGGATTTCCGGCGGGGGTTCACCTGAAGGTTACAAGCTTTTCCTGGGAACGGTTAATCCTCCTCCCCTGCTGGCTGATATGCAGCAAGATTCTACTTACACCGGCACTTTAGCATATAGCACCACCTATTTCTGGAAAGTGGTGCCCTACAATTCATATGGCGATGCGGTGGATTGTCCCGTCTGGTCTTTCACCACCCGAACCGATCCGGTAGTACACAGTTTCCCCTGGCAGACAGATTTTGGCAGTGGATATGGAATAGCATTCCCTCCCCAAGATTGGACGAAGCATAGTGGTGTGTTATCGGACAGCACCAGTTTGGGTAGTCCTGGAACAGGGCTTTGGAGCTTGGGGAACTGGCTGAACCAATCTGTTACCAATCGCGCAGCACTTGTTCCATTACAAGCAAGCGGCAATGGGTGGTTTATTAGCCCGGTGCTTGATCTCCCCTCTGCGAATTACGAACTGAACTTTGATCTTGCTATGGTTTTAAGATACACTTCCCAAGCCCCGGATATGTCGGGATGGGATGACGTATTTGCAGTTCTGGCAAGCGATGATGGCACATGGAACAGCTCTAAAATTCTACGAAAATGGGATAACGCAGGTTCGCAGTATGTGCTGAACAGCCTGGGTAATACTGCCACAAGGATAACCATCCCCTTGGGCAGTGCAGGACAAAAGCGAATCGCCTTCTATGCGGGCTCAACATTCTCCAATGCTACAAATCAAATCTTTGTGGACAATGTGCAGGTGCGTCTTAATCCGGGTTTACCAGTACTTAGCTATAACCCTCCTATGCTGGATTTTGGACTGGGTATTCAGTTCGATGCCAATAATGTGCTAAGTCTGAACATCAGCAATAGCGGATTGGATACATTGCGCGTTGCTGCCGCCGATATCTCAATAATCGGCAATGCAGCGGAATGTTTTAGCGTCGATTCCTCAAATCTGCCCTTCGCTCTTTCGGCAGGGCAAACAGCCGTTTTACCCGTGCACTTCAATCCCAATTCCGAAGGTTTGAAAGTGGCAACTCTACGCATTGTTAATAATCAATGCCGTCAAAACTTTGATCTCCCCCTCAGAGGTGAAGCCCTGCCCCATCCCACTATTGTAATTGGTAGCAGCGAAGAGACTTTAAGCACCCTGCCAATTGACGCAAGCAAAGGCTTTTCTTACAGCCAGAGTATTATTCTGCAAAGCGAGATAAATCTGCCAAACAAGCAGATAAGCAAGCTGTGGCTGTATTGGGATAGCTACCACGAAGGCTCACGCTCGCACGAATGGAGCATATATATGGGGCACACCACAAAAACAGCCTTTAACAATGGTGATGATTGGGTTCCCGCCTCCAGCCTCAGCAAAGTATTCGAAGGGTGGGTAGATTTACCTGCTGTTCCTGGCTGGATAGGCATAGAGCTTCAAACACCATTCCTCTATAACAACAGCTCTAATTTGCTCATTGCTACTGAAGAAAACGAATCATTGTATTTGGGATACACCGCAGGTTTCCGGGGTTGCACCATAAGCACCCCCCGTAGTCTTGCTTATAGCTCCAGCGCAAACAATGCCGGGCCAGATAAACTATACACGGGCACTCTGTATAACCAAATACCCAATTATATGCTGGTTCTGGGCAACGCCACAACTGAGCCCAGGGTGCAAGTTTCGCACAAAGAAATAGACTTTTATGCCCAGGAGAGCGGAGATGCCTTTGGTCCTTTGAAGCTGGTGTACGTACGCAATGTTGGTGGAGGCACCCTGTTTTTCAATAGCAACTCAATGAGCCTTCAAGGAGACCATGCAAGCGATTTCACTGTCTATGGCGATGGAATGAGCATGTTGCAAAATGACCAGTACGCCACCTTTCTACTGCGCTTCACCTCTCAAAGCGCTGGAGTAAAGACCGCCAGCCTGTTAATCCCCGGCAATGCCACTCCAGATACTTTGCACCTGAAAGGGATCAGCTACCTCCCCGGAAGCTTTGTGGAAAACTTTGAAACTATCCTGTTCCCTCCGGAAGGTTGGGAGAGAAGTGATCAGCAATGGGTGCAGAGTGCATATTGCGACTATATACCGGAACTGATACTGCACGAAGACCATAGCGCAGTATCTCTGCTAAACAACACCTACCCCATTTCTCACCTTACCACACCGAACATACGGCTAAGCCAGGGGACTAAGTATCTAAGCTACATCGTTAAAGGATATAACAATAACTACTGGTATGGAGCCTCAACTCTAAAGCTGTCTTACAAGGCTGTCGACAGTGCAAACTGGGTGTCTTTGGCAGACTCGTTATGGTTCTATTATAACGAAAGCCAAAGGTATATAGTCCATGATATCAGTTCATTACCCGCCAATGTATATCAGTTCAGGTTCTCGGTGCTCAGCAGCTTTTGGTATGGCAATGGCGATTATTACTCTGTGGTAGCACTGGACGATGTTCGCTGCACCGGCAGTTTGGCAACACCCTATCTGGAAATTGACCGCACTGATGCATTATTGGGCAACGGGCAAGGGGCAAGTGTTCCGGTTGAATTAACAGCTTGGGGTGCATGGACAGCCACAAGCTCTGCTTCCTGGCTGCATGTATCGGAAACCTCGGGCACAAGCAACACCAGTCTTAGTATTTATGCAGATGCCAATCCGGGTTTATCTGCCCGCACAGCAACGGTAACCTTTAGTAATGGGCAAAGCCCCAACCGGGTGTGCACTATTCGACAGCACGGACTGCGAGGTAATGCCCTGGACTTTGATGGGCTTGATGACTATGTGGTAATGCAGCATCCATCCGGTGCATTTAGCAATGCCTTTAGCATTAGCACCTGGGTGAAATGGCAGCCCTCTTCCCCAAGTGATATCGATTTTATCTGCGCCAATAGCTATGAGCAATTAGAAATACATACCGGTAGCTCAAACAATAATCTGCGCTTTATTCCAGCAAGCGGAGTGTTTCTGGATGCTGGTCCGGTATTGCCAATGAACACCTGGGTACATATAGTTTGTGCTTATAGCGCATCCCCGCCAGAAGCGCATATCTGGGTGAATGGAGTGGAGCAGAGCTGGATAAACAACGGCTATAACCCGGTAGGGACGAATATTAGCGGCNNGAAGTCTTGGCTCATTCTATCTTGGCCGGCGTGCAGATGGCTCATACTATTACCAGGGTAGAATGGATGAGTTCTCCCTGTGGAACATCGTTCTAGGCTCTGCTCAGGTATCTTCACTCATGACAGCACCTCCAGACTTGGGCTCCTATGGCCTGCAGCAATATTATAGCTTCAATAGCGGAATCCCGGAAGGAGAAAACTTTGCAGTAAACAGCCTGCCCGACCATAAAAGCAATATAAATGGCACACTGCATGGCTTTGCATTAAGCGGCAGCAGTTCAAACTGGGTAAGTAGCGAAGCTATGCTACCAGTGTTTTTAAGCTCCCCCAGCCTAAGAATATCTACCGACGCTGTGCTTAGTTGGGATGCTGTGCCCGGAGCAGACACATATAGAATCTATCGTGCTAACAGCCCGAACGGCACTTACGAGTTAATTGCTGAGACCTATACCACTTCCTGGCAGGCAGATTGTTCTATGCATAGCGCATCCTTTTTCAAAGTTGTGGCAGTATCAGACAACAGCCGAAACCGTTATAAGCAGTAAAAATTATGGTGCACTAAGCAAAGATGATTTGAGATAAACCTCACCTCATTCCCTACTGCTTCCCGATAAGATTGCTTGGCCCTGCCCTATGCCCCGGGGTGGAGTAACTAAGATAATTACCATTTGACAATTAACACAGAATCTAAGAATTGGCTCGAATGGCTATTGATGCCAATTCTCACATAAAAAACGCATAACCGGAAGGATGAAAGGATAGATAATGCAGTTCAACCGCAGTCTGTTGCAAAACAAGGCAGTGCAACAATTCATCAAGTATGTTATCGTCGGTTGCATAGTTACCGGCATCGACATGCTTGCCTTGCACTTTAGTTACCGGGTGCTGAAAAGTCCCATCAAGCTTTCGGTAATAATCGGCTTTATGTGCGGGAATGTATCCAGCTTTATCTTTAATAAATATTACACGTTTCAAAACTTCTCCAAAGCCATCATCCGCCAGTATATAAAGTACTTCATCACCAGCATGACAGGGCTTTTGTGGACGCTATTGCTAATGACCCTTTTCTATGAATACTGGGCTCTGTTCTCAGGCATTACCAGCTATAATTATCTGCTGTGCAAAATGGTAGTAGCAGTAATAGTAATGTTCTGGAACTTCATGATTATCCGGCACTGGACTCTGGCGGATTACGACCTGACTCCGCTTCCCCCGTTATCTGGTTATAACAAACTGCCTAAGTGTCACTTAAGCGTGGTTATCCCTGCTTATAACGAGCAGAACCGTTTGCCCACTACTCTTGATGCCGTGCTTGGCTGGCTTGCCAGGAAGGACTTCAGCTATGAGGTGCTGGTTATTAATGATGGCAGTACAGACGACATGATAAGCACAATTAAGCATAAGTATGCAAATGAAGATAACTTACAAGTGTGGTCGTTGCCCCGCAATATGGGCAAAGGGGCTGCAGTGCGGGAAGGGATGCTGTTGGCAAATGGTGAGTATCGGGTGTTTATGGACGCTGACCATCANNTAAGGATAAACGAACTGGATGCCTTTATGCCTCTGGCAACAAGTAACCGCGTTATCATCGGCTCAAAATATGCCGCTGCCGACATAGGCAAGAACGAAATCGCGGCGTCACGCATGTTTGTTTCGCGTCTGGGCAATCTTATCATCAGATTCTTGCTTAGCATGGAGCTAAAGGACACTCAGTGTGGCTTTAAACTCTTCCCCGCAGAAGTGGCTGAAACAGTGTTCCGCTTACAAAAACTCGGTGGATTTGCCTTCGATGTAGAGATACTTAGCCTGGCACAGCTTTTCAAGATTGAGGTATTAGAGCTTCCCATCACGCTGTATCCTGCTTCTGAAACCCGGGTGCGCACTATTAAAGACTCGATTAGCGTGTTTGTTGATTTGCTAAAGATAAAGCTGAATATCTGGCGGCGTAAATACAAGGTTGCCGAGGTATTTGGCCAAGCTTCACGCATTGTGCTTACCCGTGAACTATAAACTATGACCAAGTCTGCCAGGATATTCAATCTCATCTGTTTACTGCTGCTGCTAGGTTCGGCTGCACTAATCTGGCAAACTAATAGGAACACTCGGCTGTATTCAGACGATTATCTGTATAGCTACAAGTTCGATCCCGGCTTCGTTTCCGCAGACCCCACCAGCATATCATATAGCAAAATCAGCAGTCTGGGCGATTATATCCAATCGCTGAAGGGAATATATAATACCCTAACCGGCAGAATTGTGGCTCACGGCATGTTGCAGGCATTGCTAATGCTTCCTGCCTGGCTGTTCGATTTGCTAAACACACTGGCGTTATTTGCCTTAACTGCATTATATGCCACATGGATGGCAGGGCGAAAACACGAGCTTCGCTTGCCGATGTGGCTGCTTGCCACCATGCTCTTTTACGTTGCCGTTTCTGGTACACGAAGCAATTTCTACCTGCCTGCCTTCACATGTAATTACATCTGGACGCAATTGCTTGTGTTTCTGTTTTTAATACCCTTCCGTAGCTATATTCAGGAAGGAGCAAGCCTGCACAAAGGCACATGGTTACCGGTGCTAATGCTGCTATCCGGCATAATTGCCGGAGATACAAACGAGCCCTTGGTTCCTGCTTTGCTGCTGGCTTTGGGCGTGTATGGACTTATAATGCTGCTGGGCAAGCGCAAGGCTCTGCCAGTTTGGTATTATTCAGGTGGCGTGGGCTTGTTTTTGGGCTTTTTGTTTATGTACTTTGCTCCCGGTAACAGCGGTAGATCAGCTTATGAGGCAGAGATTGGTGGAGTGCGTGAAATCGGCTTTAGCTTTGCAAATATCCTGCCTATTGCCCTCAGTATGTTTGCTTCCATCCCTGCTATGATATTGGGTTTTTGGGGGTTGCTACGCATGAATAAAGCAGCATGGAAACAGCATTGGCTTAGCCTGCTCTTTCTGTTCCTGCTGTTTTCCGGCACCATCTTTGCACTGCTCTTCACACCTATCTACATCCCGCGTATGAACATCCTCTTCGTTAGTTCTATTATGCTTTTATGCATGCAGATGTTTGCTGTGGGAACGCCTAAAAGCCTTCCTGCCTATGCCATTGTGGTAGTGCTGCTATTGCCCATCTTTGCCGCTAAACTCGGCACGGACTATGTATGGATGCAGCGTGCAGAGGGCGAGTATCAGCTATTCAGACAGCAGCTCAATGCCTGCGAAAGTGATTCCTGTCTGGTAAATCCCAGAGCGTATCTCGACCCCTTAACGCGTGCTAACTGGGCAAAACCCATTGCCACCTATTATGGTAAAAGCTATCTTTGGATTAGAGACGAGTTCGACCCGTTCTATATGCAACAATGGAAACCGGCATCCTACCAAGTGGCTTCATCATCGGGGGAAAAAGGGATAAAGCTGGAAGGCATACGCTACACAAATCACGACAGCTACAGCCGCACCGTGTATGTGCTGCTAAATATAACAGACTCAGGCTATAAGGCAGATGCCTTGCACCTCAGCCTTAGAACTGCAGACCTGCATAAAAGCCTGCAAACTCTGGCATTAAAGCTGCCAAAGAGCTTGCTGAATTACCTCTTGCCTCCGGTTCAGATTGTCCGTCCGCAGAACTTCTATATATCGGAAAACCAGGCCATCTATGCCCTGTCGATGCCGATTGAAGACGGAAAAGAAGACATCCTGCGAATACGCATCAAGCAAAATGAGCGCGAGCTGAAGTCTATCTTTCTAAAGGATGTAAGCTTCAAGAATTAAGGTCGGATGGCTGCTTAACAGAGCTCTCCTTCACCATTAAAGCCAGGCTAATCCAAAACAGCAGGCTAACTGTGTATTGCTGGATGAAGATATCTGTGAAACATGCGAACATCAGCGACAACATCCCCACCCACACACAAAAAGCCACCATGTCACCCTTGGGTTTCACCTTGTTGCTATAGTATAAACGCAGGCTTTTGTAGATTATGCTCAGGTAGGCTATTGTGCCTATTATGCCTATTTCCAGCAAGAGATTTATGTACACATTGTGGGCATGCTGAGCATATAGCATAGGCAGGGGAATCATATCCCGATAGGTTTCCATCCAGGTGCTGAACCCTATTCCCGTGATGGGATTTGCAGCTATAACGAATGCAGCATGATACCATGCCGCCAGCCTGATGAGAATAGAGATGTCCACCATGCCATCCACACTCCCCCGCTGCATCATGGATGAAGGAATCAACAGCGGTATCAGCCCAATGGCAACAATGCCCCACAGCCTTATCCTACGATACTTAAACACCAGCAGTCCCAAACCAAACACCACCGCTAACATGGCAATGCGGGTGTAAGTAAACATCATGCCCAGAAATATTAAGATCGCAGCAGCCACCCAAAGCAAACGCGAGGTAGATTGCTCTGCTTTGAATGACAAAGCCAGGCTGAAAAAAAACGCCAGGCCATAAAATCCGTTGATGGTCATAGCATTCGACCATGTAGAACCGATGCGGTCAAAAGGATTTGCCAGTGCCACATAGATACCGTAAACAGCCACTATAACAGCCACTATGCTAATGCCTCGCATCCACAGGTCCATAGCAGGCTGGTCGCTGCGGCTATTCTCTATTACCAGAAAGCAGATTAGCGGAACAATAATGCTTGCCATGAAGTAGATAAAGCCACCGCTCACATAGGTTTTGCTTAGCGAGATAAAACCAAAAACAAGCAAGGTAAAGAAGCTTAATGGGTATGAAAGCAATAGTTTTTTGTCTTTGGTGTGATACTTATCTGCAATCAAAACCAGCACCAGCATTGCCAGCGAGAAATAGAACGCCAGCTCGAAAGGATGCAAAAACATGGTGCTTATCATCAATACGCAGCGCGGAAGAGTGATGCCCTTCATTAGCAACACAAGCACCCAAAAGCCAAGAATTGCCACCCCGCGGAGAATAAAGCCCGGGCTTTGCAATTGCAGCACAGATGCTACCGCCAGGGATGCACCTGCAATGCCCAATGCTGCCAGTGAGTTTATGCTATTGTCTATTACCTTACTTTGCATTCAACGTATCTTTCAGTTCTTGTATGCGTTCAGGTTGGCTTACTACTATCTCTTTTAGCAGCACAAATATCACAGACATAAAGGCAGACATAATAACCGTTATTATGCAGATTAATGCTCGGCGGGGTTTAACCCTTTTGCCTGCTTGCCGGGGGCTGTCTAATATTTCCAGTTGAGGAGTGTTTCTTTGTTCTTCCAGTTTCGCTTTTTCGTATTGTGGACGAACGTAGTCAAACACCTGTTGCAGCACCGCCAGGTTTAGCTGCATCATTTCCATGCGCGCCGTTAAAGAAGGAATCCCTGCAAGATCAAGCTGGAAGCGTGGAGCTGAGCTGTTGTCTGCTTTTTCCAGCTCGGCAATCTGCCGCGTAGTGTTTGCCATTTGCAGCTCTAAATCTTTTATTACAGGTGAANNAAGCTCCAGTGAGATTTCCAGCTTCATCTTGTTTGCTACAAGATTTGAATACTGATTAACAAGCTGGGAGGTTTGCTGCTTCAAGTCCACCGCTTTGTTAGCAGTTTTAAACTCGCTAATGGCTACCTGCATAGAATCTATAGACTTCCACAACTCATCAACCCTGCTTTCTAAAAAGATACGGTTGCGGCGTCCCTTCACATTACGCTCATGCTGCAAATAGTCTTCCAATCGGCTTACATAAAACTGGGCAATATCGCTGGAAAGCTGCTTAGACTTAGTCTCTACTTCAACATATATCAAGTTGTTTCGCTGACCATAGCCGGTTTGCACCACCTTCTTCAGCTTCACCAATGCTTCGTCCATGTTTGCCAGAGAATCCGGCTTAGTTAGCTTAAAATAGCCGATAAGATCGAAACGGCGGATAACTTCTTCGGAAAAACTGCGCGACTGCATAATGGTAACACAGGCTGCCGCTTCGCTTTGCTGGGCTTGGTCTAATAGCTCTTTTCCCAGCTTGCCCACAGCCAGCATCGAAAGCGAAAACTCGGTATTCTTGCTGCTTTCCGCATAAAAAGTGGCATCCGACTTCCAGATTTGCGGGGTTAAGATACTATAAATTAATGCAGCTAAGGCGGAGAGTGCCACTATCCCCAAGATTAGCTTGCGGCTTTTTAGCACAATGCGGC
>DIMZ01000251.1:0-1315 GCA_002425825.1 Cloacimonetes bacterium UBA5553
GCTTGGGGAGAAGGAATAAGCCAGGTAAGCCCGGGAAGCGGAAGCTATCGCAAGGAAACAAGCCTTACGGGTGTTGAATACTATGTTTACGCTTATCCTGATTCTACCGCCATATACAATATCAGCTTCAGCTTCGTCGGCAGTGGCAACGGTGATTATGTGGAATTCTCTTCCGGTAAATTCAGATATGTGGGCTCGGGAATGGGTGCATGGATCCCCCGCAAGCAGTTGATAGCACCCACGCGTATGGGAAACCTGAATCTGGCAGTGGATTATCTGGGGACTGGACTGCAAACCGGCTTCGAGGCAGTAGGCAGCCTAAAGGACAAAAACACGCTATCGGAAATAGATGATGAAGATAATAGAGGCGGTATAGTTTATAGCTATGCCAAGTTGCCCATAAAGGATGTAAGCTTAGATATAAATCATGAGATGCGCTCCGCCAATAGCTACTTGTTTGGAAAATATAGGAATCCTGAACTTGAGTACGACTTATCGGGAATTGAATACGCAGACTCACTTAAGCAAAGTGAAACCAATGTGGGCATTAGCCACAAGTCTAACATTTTAAACGCATCCACCCAACTGCGCTATAAGGACATTAGTAACCTGTACAATCAAAAGGCAGTGCGCATATTATCATCTAGCTATGGTAAAGGATACATACCTGCTCTGAACATCAGAACTACTGTGTCTCAACAGCATTATGACGATAGCAGCAAAGCCAACAGCCTGTTACAATACTATCAGGCAAATGCTGCTTGGAACATAAAACTAATCAGGTTGCAGATGGACTGGCTAATGAACAAACTAGAAAGCGATAACACCGGTTCAATGTTTGAAAGGCTGATGCCAAGTCTTAGGATAGGTAGCAGTAGTAGCACCTTTACTCAACTAAGTTTCAGTAATGATGTGGCAAAGATAAAAAACACAAACTGGATTAAGACCACCCATAACCAAACCTATGCCCTTAGACAGATGTATAGCACACAACTACACAATGTAGACATAGACTATACACATAGGGAGTTAAGTCAGCCGGCAAGCCTCACATCTGCTAAGTCGCGATATGACCTTGTGAACCTGCGCACCAGCCATACAGCAGTAAAGCGAGCTATAAGCATGTTTCTTAATTATCAGCTTAACCAAACCGAATTTTTCCCCAAGATTAGAGAACTTCAGTATCTTGGTAACGGCATAGGTTACTACGATAGCACAGGAGTTAGTGTGGTAAATGGAGACTACGACTATGTGTTTGTGAATGCAGGAACTGGGACACTTTCTACAGAGATAAATGCGCTATGGAGTGTGTATA
>DIMZ01000251.1:1354-2846 GCA_002425825.1 Cloacimonetes bacterium UBA5553
TATCCCTGGAGAGGTGTTCAACGAGTCTAATACCATATATGGCAGACAAGCCATGCAAAGCAATTTGTGGTTAGACATAATTCGAAATCGCATAACAGGTATTATTCAGATTAATACCGACAGAAGCCTTGACAAGCGCTATCAAAGCGCAGAGAAAAGTTCCAGTGCTCTGCAGGCAGTTCAGCTAGACATTAAGGGCTACAGCCCATATAATACCAGATTACAGATTAGCAATGATCGAAACAGAGACTCGCGATATATGTCTGAAACAACCATCCGGGCTTTCTCAGTAGTGGTTCAGCGCAATTATACCACTACCAGTAACCTGCAAACCGAGCTAAGCTATAAGCAAGAAAGCGGCGGGAAACAAGATGGAAGCGAAAACTATGCACTAAAGTCTTACGCTATCTCCCCCACTTTCAAAAGCGTTTGGATGCAAAAGTATAGAATATCCAGCGGCTTCTCTGTTCAATACAATAGCCTGGACGGTAGCTCATACTTTGGATTCTTACCTCAAAAACGCGATGGCTGGATAATTGGAACATCCAGCAGCGGTATGTATAGAATANNGCCATAGAATAAATAACTTTAGCAGTCTTTCTCTGGAGTATCGATTCACCGATTATCCCAAAGAGAAGGGCAGACACGAACTGAAACTTGAATTTAAGGCAGAATTGTAATGACTATTTCGCTTAGCCCTATTGATTATGCTATAGCCCTGCCGTTCATCTTCCTCGCAGGCTTGATAGACGCCATCGCTGGCGGTGGTGGACTAATTTCACTTCCCGCTTATTGGAGCATTGGCCTTCCTCCCCATGTAGCATTGGGAACCAATAAGTTCTCTTCTTGCTTTGGCACAGTTTTCTCTACTATTAACTATTTTAAGGCAAAGATGATAGATGTCCCAGTCGCGGTTGCCAGTGCAGTTATGGCACTAATTGGGTCATGGCTGGGAGCATCCACTGCCCTAAAAATATCGGCGGGGGTGCTAAACTATTTACTAGTTGTTTTGATTCCAATAGTAACGGTTGTTTCGCTTGTTAGCCGTAACATGGGTTTCAATAATCGATCTCACCTCTTAGCCATTGGATATCGAGTTAGTTTGGGCTGCTTGGCGGGATTGCTGATTGGCTTTTATGACGGCTTTTTTGGACCTGGAACCGGCACATTTCTAATCCTGATTTACGCAAGCCTGATGCACTACGATTTTGTGAAAGCAAATGGTAATACTAAAGTAGTAAATCTAGCATCAAACATAGCAGCCTTGATTACCTTTATGGCTTCTGGAAGCATCTTCTTACCCATTGCCATCCCCGGAGCTATTTGTGGAATTGCGGGCAACATCATTGGCTCGAAGCTAGTGATACTGAAAGGCAACAAGCTAATTAAGCAGGTGTTTATACTTGCATTGCTACTACTGCTGGGTAGGATAATTTATAACCTGTTTGTAAACTAAATGAATCACGCTATCATTACGCATGAAATACGGATG
>DIMZ01000251.1:2927-3081 GCA_002425825.1 Cloacimonetes bacterium UBA5553
AGTAATTCCTACAAGGAAGAAAGAGATATCTAAGCCATATCTATTACTCAGGCATCATCCGTTATTCCTGAACATAGCTTGGATTTCGGTTTTTAGCGCATGTTTCGTAGTAACATCCATCATGCCCATAGCGCTTATGTCTATCGATCTTACA
>DIMZ01000251.1:3115-3287 GCA_002425825.1 Cloacimonetes bacterium UBA5553
TCTTACAAAACGTCCGGGATATCCGCTCATCAGTTCTATTCTATCGGAAAGTACAATAGCTTCATCAATGTCGTGGGTTACCAGGATAATGGTTAGATTTAGCAGCTTCACAATATCCCTTAGCCAGTTTTGGAGCTGAGAGCGGGTTAATGAGTCCAAGCTGGCAAGCGGT
>DIMZ01000118.1 GCA_002425825.1 Cloacimonetes bacterium UBA5553
CTAATCATTCCCTAATGAATCCCTAATGGAATTAGAGAATCATTTGTGGATGATAAGTGGATAACTAGGTATTATATAAAGGGCGGAAAGGTGGGCTAAAGGTGATCTAGGATGATTATCTCATGATTATCTCAAGATTATCTCAAGTAGTATCTCAAGTGATTGGGATGAGTTTCGGGGGGATGCCAAAAGCTATCTTAACAATCCTGAATATAGACCTGTGCTGGTCATGGTCAGAATGTGCTTAACAAGGCTTTGTGCGATGTTTCTATATGCTATAGCTTAATAAACTGCAGGTCTATCTTATAATCGCCAATACCGATTATCTTTTGCAGAGCTGTGCGGTAGTTCTCAAGCTGCATGGTGTTGTGTATTTCCCCGCTTTTATAGTCGATTATTACTGCTTTCTGCTGGCTTGTATTCAGCATCAGCCTGTCGAGCCTGAACAATGAGCCTTCTCCCTTTACTTCTAATTCGGTGTATATCTTGTCCCACTTCTTATCGAACAGCCAGGCATTTGCATTACAGGCAACACGGCACTGCTCGCTAACAGCAACAATCTCGTCTCCTGTAAGAATTGAGCCGAAACGCAGCATGCATCTACGCAGGGCAAAGCTATGCTCACTACTAATGTTGCGAATTATGTGGCTAAGGTAATAATGCGCCAAATCACCCAGGAGGTTTGGTTTATCTTCCAGCCAGTATTTATTCCAATCTTGAATCTTCTGCTGCTCCACAGGCATCATATTTTCCCAATTGGGCTTACTTGTTTGCAATAGATTAGCCAGCAGATTACCGGATAGCACTACTTGTGACGCATCAACCGGTGAGGATGCTTGCGCTTCTATGTTGTCAATGAAGTTATCGCCAAAGGGGCTGTTAAATACATAGATACCTTGCTCGTTGTGACTAATGCCTTGTTGAATAAAGAAGTCTAAGCTTGCGTTGCACAGAAGCGCAGGTAAACTAGGCTCTTCGCTTTTATTTAGAAAAGCATCCCAACCATCTTTGTTTTGATAGCAGAAAAACAGATGTAGCTTGCATTCAGCCCGGGTGAAGGCAACGTAAAGGTTGTTTAGCTCTTCCAGAAGTTCACGCTTACGCTCCTCCTCCCATAGATGCCTGTAGCTGGATGCTTTTAGCACTTTCTCATAATGGAAACTGATTCCAAAGTCATCCACATAATGAAAGTCTTTACCTGCATACTTTAGAGCCCATGCAAGGGTGTCATAATCGCCTGAATGCTTTGGGGATAGATTATAGAATACAAACACGCGCTTAAACTCAAGCCCTTTGGACTTATGAATGGTTAAGAGCTGAAGGCTGTCAGAGCCGGCAATGGAAGCTTGCTTAAAGTTTTCCGAGTCTTTATTCTCACTAAGGTATTTCAGCAAATCAGGCAGGGTATTGCCCTTGGCTGCATATTGGTATTCCCAAGTGGTGATAAGGTTTATAAACTCGTGCAGATTCAGATAGTCTCTTTCGGAAAGCGCACGATTCTTCAGGCACATAGTGCTAAGTTCATTACAGATAGCTGCGGGTGATAAAGCCTTGTGCTCGTTGGATAAAGCGAGGAAATTGGCTGCAATGGGAATCTCGGAGAATATACCAGAGCCTTGCTGGATTTGCTTACTATCTGCTGCAAGGCAATCGGCTATCTGCTTTAGTGATTTACTCCCTAAGCGAACATAATCCGAACGCAGGAAGCCAAGGAAGTCTGCCCAACTACCCCAGGCAAGAAAACGCAGCCAATCAATAATTGGGCTTACCAGCAGATGATCACATATTGAGCGGTCGGGCTGATACAGGCTGGTTTTACCGCTCTCATCCAGCACCTGCTGAACCTTGCTCAGTTCACTCCCCTTACGGCACAGAATGGCAATGTTACCGCTTTCATCCATCTCCAATGCTGGCAACACCATGCTCTTAACGAAGCTTTCGATAGCATCTGCATGATCATACTGCTCCAAAACGCTTTTGCTGGTGTTCTTCAGGCAAAACTCTATAGAAGTGCTTGGCTCTCTGTCTATTCTTGCCCCTTTTATCATCGGGTAGTCCCAGTTCATGTCTCTGCCATGCAAATAGGCATGAACTGCGGAGGTGGAAAATACGCTATTCACAAACTGCATCAAGCTAGGGCCACAACGGTAGCAGCTATCCAGCCTTTCTGTTTTTACTTCGCCCATACTGGGAAAGATGCTCTGCATACTAAGCAGTAAATCACGCTGTCCACCTCTCCAACCAAAAATGGATTGCTTTTCATCTCCCACCACTATCAAGCCGCCATAAGGCTTGCTTCCTTCTCCAGAGCTAATCTCGGCAATAATGGGCTTAATAATGTTAAACTGAATCAAGGAAGTATCCTGAAACTCGTCTATCAACATGAAGCGGGTTCGGTGACTAAGAAAATGATAGAACTCACTTGCCGATACTTCACTTTGGGGATCGAAGAAAGGCGGTTCTACACTGAAAAGGGCTTCAAAGCTAAACCAGGCAATATCGTCGTAAGTCATGTTTTTGTATCGGTATATCAGCCTGTCATACTCATCCAGGATCAGTTTCCACAGCTCCAATATCTCCTGCTGTTCGCCAACATATAAACTGCCCATCAGGTGATCAGCAAGATGCATTTTGGCACTACTCCATACTTGCTCCATTTCCTCGCTAATCGCTTGATGTTTCTGACCTTTGGTCTTATTCTTGTTCCAAATCGGCACAGCCATCACATCCAGCATGCGCTCAGCTTCCTTGCTGTCAGATACCATCGCCTCAGCTCTTTGCCGAATGGCTGCTACGCTATGCAAGTTGCCAGACATAAGCTCGGTAAAGTCCTTGCGGAAGTAGTCGCCCAATTCGGCAGTCTGCTTTTCGCTTGCCACCGAGTTTATTAGCTCTAGCAAAGTGTAAAATTCCTGCAAAAAAGCTGCTAAAGACCCACCTGTATCTGCATTACTACTTATATTTCTTACTCTGGCTAATGCCGTGCTTTTGTCCTGCGGATCGGGAGACAGGCGTTGGGTAATCATATAATACAGCCAGCGTTGGCTGATAAGCGAAGCAAAGAACTTGGCATAAGTGTCTAAGGAACGGCTTACCTTGCGGCTTAGCAAATTGTTCAGCCTTGCACGAAAGGCTGGCTTCATCAAGTGATCCATTAAATAGGGCATCCGCTTGCTAATTGCCTGAGTATCTATTTCATAGCTCTCAATGTTGCGCAGAGGGCGTACTATATTGCGGAATATGTTGCTGATATACGAATCCAGCGTCATCACCTGTAAGTGACTCTGATCGCAGGCTATTTCAAATTTGGCACTAATCAGTTTATTCCGCTCAGTGTCACATAGTTCCAGCTCTGAAGCAGGCACCAGCTTGCGCAGGTTCTCCAGCAATCCCTTGCGTTCGGTGCTATCCTCATTTGAGATTAGCAGGTCTATGTGTTTTATTATTCTATCTCTAATCTCGGCGGTTGCTTTGCGCGTGAAAGTGAGTGCCAATATGCAATCGGTGCTGAAACCGGGAACTCCATAGTATTGTATTAGTAAAGCGATGTATTCCAGCGAAAGCCGATAGGTTTTTCCTGTCCCAGCACTGGCGCATATAATACGACAAAATAGCTCAGACATCACTTGCCTCCTTAAGTCTGGGCAGCAGGTCTGCACGGCTGATGTGTAGCAGCCTTTGCCTATCGGCACCCTTCCTGCCCTGCCCATAACCATTTTGCAAACAATCCACAAAGGTTTCCAATATCTCGATTTTTAGCTTTTCCCGCTTTTCGGGGCTGATGTTATCACGCATTTCCTTGGTATCAAGGATGTTCCAAAATATGCTTTTCAGCCTGTCTTCCGGCACAATGCCATCCAGCAAATAATACACCCACTCGTAGATGATTAGCTGCCGCACATCTCTATTGCCCGTTTTAAAATCAATTATCATTGCTTCAGTTTCCGTTTCTATGCGCAGGTCTGCCTTGCCATGCAAGGCTACTCCATACTCCTTGTCGGATACATTAACTGTGCCCAACACGCGATATCTGCGCTCTTGCCCGGTCATCTTTTCTTCTTCGGGAATTAGCGTGAAACTGCAGTTTTGCAAGTTTTGCTTTAGCCACTTACTAAAGAATTGATTCAGTGATTCTGCTAGTTTTGCAGCAATAATCTCAGTTAAGAAATCCGCATTGTAATTCTTGGGAATCTTGTATCTAAACTGCTGGCTATTAAGTATTTTCCCCAGTTCCGTTTGCAAGGTGTCTGCGTCTCCAAACAGGCGTTCCAGTCTGTCCAAGCCGTTATGCTTACCTGCTTCCGCACCCAGTATGCCCGCAAAATAGGCGTGCATAATGTTTCCGAAAAGCTTCGGGCTAATGGTCTCTTCTGCCTCATAGGCATAGTCTGAGATATTGGATTTATACTCCAGATACCACAAAAAGGGATTGCGGATAAATTGCAGGATGCCAGACGCCGATGCCCTTAGCACTCCACTGTCGTGAATGTCCTTATCGGGATTTGCCGGCAGGATAAAGAATGCCTTATCGGGAACAGGCTGAACGTGGCAATCCAGATTTGTCTCTGCATCTTGCATCCATGTATCTGCGTAGTTAGCTGCAAGTTTCCCGTAGATATCCTGCATCTTTATTATGGGCTTGGTGATATTAAT
>DIMZ01000157.1:0-823 GCA_002425825.1 Cloacimonetes bacterium UBA5553
CGCCACGGATAGCTGCTGGTCGGCATAGGGCTTTAAGGCAGCTTCCACCTCTTCGGTTAGGCCGATAAGGTCTATTCTGGTGCGGCCACAGGTGGGGCAGGAGATTATGCTAAGCCCTTTGCGCAGCCCCAAGGACACCAGTATCTCTTTGGCAACGGCTACTTCCTTTACGGGATCGGTGGTTAGCGATACACGCATGGTGTCGCCGATGCCCTCTTCCAAAAGGATGCCCAGAGCGATGGCACTCTTGATGCTGCCACGCATCATGGTTCCGGCTTCGGTAACCCCCAGATGCAGGGGGTAGTCACAAGATTGGCTTAGTTTGCGATAGCTCTCCAGTACCAGAGGGATGGAGGAGGCTTTTACAGATATCTTTATTTCTTGATAGTTTAGCTCTTCCAATATTCTTACATGTTGCAAGGCGGCTTCCACCATGGCTTTGGCGGTTACGCCGTATTTTTGCAGTAAATCGGTGGGCAAAGAGCCGCTATTTACCCCGATGCGAATTGGGATCATGCGCTCTTTAGCCGCAGCCACCAAGGCTTGCACACCCTCTACTTTGCCTATGTTGCCGGGATTTATCCTAAGGCCGTCCACTCCCGCGGAGATGGAAGCCAGAGCCAAGCGATAATCGTAATGAATATCAGCTACCAAGGGGGCAGCAGATACCTTCTTTAGCTCACGAATGGCTTTGGCATCGTCCAAATCCGTAACGCTGAAACGGATTATATCGCAACCGGCACTAACCAACTCGCGTATTTGACGGCTGGACTCTGGCAAGTTAGCGGTTTTTACAGATAGCATGGACTGAATGCTGATGGGC
>DIMZ01000157.1:850-1052 GCA_002425825.1 Cloacimonetes bacterium UBA5553
GTATGGGGATTCCTCCCAAATGGATGCGACGGGTGCTGCGGCGAACTATATCTTTCATGGTGCTAATATCACCTGAGGGATATTTCTGTCAAGCTCCGTGCTTGTATTTCCGAGCTGAGTATCAGCAAAACCACTGCCTTAAAGTGTGTCCAATACTCTTACAATTCTGTTATAGATGTCGTCTCTACAGGCACGAAACCTG
>DIMZ01000157.1:1150-6334 GCA_002425825.1 Cloacimonetes bacterium UBA5553
ACCTGCTTCACCGGCTTAGGGAACACGGGACAAGTCTGCCGGGCATGATCACAAACCGTAACTACCAAATCCAGATCGTCCATATACAAGAATTGTGTTATCCCTTTGGATTCCAGATTGGCAGTGTCTATGCCCAGTTCTTGTAGTACCTGTATTGAGCGCGGATGCACGTGTGATGGCATCACTCCGGCAGAAAAAGCCTGCCAGCTATCGCCTGTGTAGTGGTTTATCAATGCTTCAGCCATAATGCTACGGCAGGAATTACCCGTGCAAAGTATAAGTACTTTCTTCATGTTTATCTCCTGTGTGATATTTATGTGTTCGATGCAAACCAGTGCTTCGTGTTATTGGCAATCCTAACCAGGCTTAGCATTACCGGAACTTCTACCAACACGCCAACAACTGTGGCCATGGCTACAGGGGAACTCGTTCCAAAAAGTGAAATAGCTACAGCCACCGAAAGCTCGAAAAAGTTCGATGCACCAATCATGCCGGCAGGTGCAGCTATGCAATGTGCTAAACGGATCTTCCTGCTGGTTAGATAGGCTATAAAGAAGATAAGAAAAGTCTGGATAGTTAGTGGAATAGCTATCAGAAGTATATGCAGCGGGTTATCCAGAATAACCTTGCCCTGAAATGCGAAGATGATTACCAGAGTTAATAACAAGCCGCCGATGGTAACGTTGTTAAACTTCGTGATGAATCGGTTGTTAAAATATTCTAATCCCCTGTGTTTGATAACGCTATTACGGGTTGCCATGCCGCCCGCCAAGGGTATAACCACAAACAGTAACACAGATAGCAACAGTGTGTTCCAGGGTACGCTGATGCCCCCAATACCCAAAAGCAGTGCCACAATAGGAGTGAAAGCTACCAAAATAATAAGATCATTGGTTGCTACTTGCACTACTGTATAAGCAGGATTACCTTTGGTGAGATGGCTCCAAACAAATACCATCGCCGTGCAGGGAGCAGCTCCCAAAAGGATTGCCCCGGCAAGATATGCTTTTGCCAAATCAGCCGGAATGAGAGCTTTGAACACTACAAAGAAAAAGAACCAGGCTATTGCGTACATACTAAAGGGCTTAATTAACCAGTTCGTTACCCAGGTAACATATAAGCCTTTGGGGTTTTGACCTACTTGCTTTATGCTGGCAAAGTCCACTTTCATCATCATGGGATAGATCATCAACCAGATCAGTATGGCAATAGGGATAGACACTCTGGCATACTCAAAGCGGTTCAAGAAATCGGGAATACCGGGAAAATAACGCCCAATAAGGATTCCTGCTGCCATGCAAAGGATAACCCACAGGGTGAGATACTTTTCGAAGAAGCTTATTCCCGCAGGTTCTTGCTTTTCTGGATTCATTATAACCTCCACGCTTTATCCTGCACTTATTATTGCTGCCTGGATTAGTCTGTATTCAGGCTTGCCAGATACTTATCCAGCATGGCTTTCATCTCATCTTTGGGGTAAAAGCCTTCATGGCGGAAGAACTCATTACCCTTAGCATCCAAAAATACCTGGGTAGGCATCACTCTTATGCCGTATTGTTGGCCGATACTGCGGTCTTTGTAAAGATCATGAAATACAACCTTTACCACTCCGGGATACTCCTCGGCTATGTCCTTCATGATTGGCTTCATCATACGGCAAGGAATACAACTCTCTGCACCTATCTCCAAAAAAGTGACCTGATAACCTTCCTGCTTGGGCTTTGGTGCCGGAAGGGCAGGTTTATCACTGCTGGCTGTAGCAGACACAGAGCTTTGTTCCTGCTTGGGGCTGGCAAGATTCTGGTTAGGTATTTCTGTGGTCTCAACAGGTGTCTGGGTTACTGGTATTTCTATGGTTTGTTGGGGTTGTTGCTCTGCATTCTCATTAGCTGCAGCCTTGCCTTTGCCATTTGTGCATGCCATCAGAGCCAGCATAAGGACTAGTGCAATTAACACTCGATACATACTCATACTCCCATTTCGTCAATTTGCTGCACCGAGTCTGTTAATACAGCAGACTCAGTAACAAAGTTACCTTCTTTCTTGATGCCCAATTCGGTAAGCACTACATGGTCGTAGTTATCTATACCCTTGTTGTCAAACATTGCCTTTAGGCAAGCAACCGGGCAGCCATCGATAAGCAAGTTCATTTTCCCTTCTTCTTTTGCCCCACTGGTGAAGCCGCATATATCTGCCCCAACACCCGCAGCACAGCTCATAGCATGTGTGCCTCTTTCGTGTAGCATAATAGAAAGTTCATAGGAGTATTTTCCCACATTGCTTGCTCCAGCGCAAGCGTAAACAGCTTTAGTAGCACAATTAGATGCGCATGATCCAGTACAACTGCATGATCCCATTTCTCACCTCACATTAACAATGCTTTGATGTCCGAAGCAGACAGCAGCTTTCCGCTGGACACCACTTTTTCATCGATAACCAATGCCGGAGTCATCATCACTCCATAATCCATAATCTTATCTAGCTCGGTAACTTTTTCCACTGTAGCACTAATGCCCAGTTCACTAATAGCCACCCTGGCATTTTCTTCAAGTTTCTTGCACTTGGGGCAACCTGTGCCCAAAATCTTCACTATCATGTTGTTCTCCTTATATTGCTATAAATCTCTTGGCTAATAGATACACACCTGCTACGAACACCAAAACTCCGCAGATGTATCTTATATACTTTGTACCATTGGAGGTATTGCTCCAGTTGAGGTAGTTTTGCACAGCTCCGGCAAAGGTTCCGGCAAGGATAATAACCAAACAATGCCCAATGATATACGCCAAAACCAGCGCAATGGCAAACACGAACTGCATTCCGGCAGAGCTGAATACCAAGCCCAGGATTGGTGCCATAAAGGCAAAGGAACAAGGCCCCAAAGCTATTCCGATGAGGAAGCCCAAGCTAATTGCTCCCCATGCTCCCTTTCCGTAACGTTTGCCCATGCCACCTCTGTGAAAGCTGGGCATTTTAAGAATATCGGCAATGAAGAATGCCATTACCATGAAAACAATACCCATAGCCGGTTCTGTCCAGCCACCCAAGTCTCCCATCATCCTGCCCAGCAAGCCGGTAACCAGACCAATCAGAAGCATCATTCCCAGTATGCCGAGTGTAAAGAAGCTGCTGATTACTAATGCTTTACGTGTGCTCAAATCTCTCTGATTATCCAGATATCCAATTATTAAAGGAATGCTGGCAAGATGGCAAGGGCTAAGCAGCACGCTAAGAATCCCCCACACAAAGGCAGCCAGCAATGCCATGCCTGGATTCGACGCTAATGCGTAGCTGAGATAGGTAAATATCTGCATTATCATCTAAAACAATACTCCAAACAGATATCCAGTTATTGTGGACATCAGCACCACCAATGCTACAAATGTAGCAGTTTTCCTTGGCCCCAAAACGGTATTTATCACCAACATACTGGGTAGAGACAGCGCAGGGCCGGAAAGCAGCAAAGCCAGTGCCGGGCCTTTGCCCATGCCACTACCTATTAGTCCCTGCAGGATTGGCACTTCGGTAAGCGTGGCAAAATACATAAAGGCACCGGAGATGGAGGCAAAGAAGTTTGCCAGAAGCGAGTTTCCGCCCACTGCCATTTCCACCCAACGGGAAGGCATCCACGCTTCAAAGCCGGGACGACCCAGCAGTGCTCCGGCAACCATAACACCCAAGAAGAGGAGAGGGATTATTAGCTTGGCGAAATCCCATGTAGAACCCAACCAGTCCCTAAGCTCGCCTTTCTCGAAGCAAAGAAAAAGACTAAACAGCACTATACCTGTTACAAAGGCAATTAATGGATGGCTTGGGAAGGCCAGTCCGACGATAACTACACCAATAGTTATGGCCAGCACTTTCAGCATCTTAAAGCCATAGAATACACTTATACTGATGCCCAGCAAAAAAGCCAGGATTGCCGATACAAACCATTTGTAGGTATACGCCCAAACCACAATCCCACTGGCAGTGGCACTATTTGGCTTAGCCCAATTAAGGAATATCAGGATGAGGATCATAATGGCAAAGTAGATAGCAGTTTGATACATAGGGCGCGCTTCTTCTCCACCCTGAAATCCAGCAGCTTGCTTCTGGCGTTCGCTCTCTTCCTTGCGGAAGAAAAGATGCATTAGCAAACCAATTATTACACTGAATAACACCGCACCCACAGCCCGGGCAATGCCGATTTGCAAGCCCAGGATACGGGCAGTCATCACGATGGCAAGAACATTGATAGCTGGGCCGGAATAGAGAAAAGCAATCGCCGGCCCTAAGCCTGCTCCACGCTTATATATGCCGCTAAACAAGGGCAGAATGGTGCAGGAACATACTGCCAGTATCGCGCCGGATACCGATGCCACGCCATAGGCAACAGCTTTCTTGGCGGTCGGGCCTAAGTATTTCATCACGCTGGCACTGCTTACAAATACGCTGACTGCTCCTGCGATAAATAAAGCCGGAACAAGGCATAGCAACACATGCAAACGAGCATAGTCTTGCAGCATATAGAAAGCTTCCAGCACACCGCCTGTAAAGCGTTTAGACTCAAAGGGTATGAAGTATGCTGCCAGGAATACCGCTACCATAATCAGCAGTATTTTCAGCTCTTTTAGCTTCTCGCTCATTTGTTACCTCTATTTGCTTTCAGCTCGCTCATGCAGTGGTAAACGTCTAACACGCATGGGCATAGCAAGTGATAGAACACCTGATTGTTGACCTTGTTGCTATTTATTATATCAGCTTCTTTTAGTATTGCCAGATGACGGGACATGGTGGACATATCAATCCCCACCAAATCTCTTAGCTCGCCCACACAACAATCCTGCTGCTTTAGCTTATCCAATATGAATAGTCGGGTTGGGTGTGCCATTGCTTTTAGCACCCTCGCCATGTATGTGTATCTTTGGTCATTGCTCATTTTGTCTCCTTGTCTGCTTGGCTATTTGTCAAACTTGCCAAATAGCTTGAGGCGTCAAGTTAATTTTTCTTTCGCATCCTCCCGGAATCCAGTCGAGATACTTGAGACTCTAGAATTAGCTACCAAAAGGAACACTGTCTATAGTAGTGTGGGGGACAGAATTGGCGTTCATTATTGCCATGGTCTAAATTTTATGGGAATCAGCACTGGCTATCATAAATCTTTCTATGCGCTTAGCTTCACATAAAAACGAACAGCTTGCT
>DIMZ01000157.1:6393-6572 GCA_002425825.1 Cloacimonetes bacterium UBA5553
TGGAATGGGGTACCACAGAAGTTATAGCTGGCGGTTCGGCGACCACCGCTACGGAAAGATATCGTCTATCTTACCAGGCTTACCTTTCTGCTGCTAACCTGCTTACCGTTTACCACCAGATGCAGGATATAGATTCCGCTGGAGCATCGGGTATTGTTTGCATCCCTGCCATCCCACGC
>DIMZ01000157.1:6594-7347 GCA_002425825.1 Cloacimonetes bacterium UBA5553
GCTGCTCGCCTTTAGTAGCTGGGTTAAGTTCTATACTTCTTATCTTCTGCCCTTTTATTTTATACACATTTACACAAGCATTTTGTATAGGCTTAGAGCTACCAGACACATAAGAACCAAGATCAACCTTCAGATTGGCAAAACTCTGAAAGGGATTGGGGTAAGCAGTGAGGGTACAGCCCCCGATAAGTGGTATGGATGGATCATCAACCCCCACATAAGGTAGAGCACCATACTCATAGCAGCCCATGTCTATCACGCTGTTCCACACGCGCATATTACCTGCCAGGTCATAAGGCAACAGGCTTAGGCCGTTTGTATCCTGTGTTCCCGCCTTTACATCGTTAATCCAACATTTATGTTAGCAATAGATACCTTGATACCTACATCCAATTCGATATAAAGGTGCATGTTCTTACCAATGGCAGTTTTGTATCCTGCTCCACCGCTTATGTGAGGAAATAATCCTGAGCTATNNTTTGTCTTCAGAATTTCCTCCTCCTGGGTCACCCAATATTTCGGCTACTCTATAGTAATCAACGCCTGCAATCACGAGGGTATAGAAGTTATTGGTGTGATTAAACCTAAACTCATGATTTATGCCTGCCAGCAATAAGTCACTATTTTGACAGTAAGCAGCGTTTACATAGTGCTCGCGATTGGTGTTGGTATTACTATTCACCTTCAATCCAATGCCAGCTCCATTGGCAAATCCCAAAATTGCGCCAGCCTTTACTTTTCCAGATTGTTCAC
>DIMZ01000131.1:0-12779 GCA_002425825.1 Cloacimonetes bacterium UBA5553
CGACCCCTCGACCCCCCCCCCAGCACGCCAGCACTCTATGCCCAGTCCTTGTTTCACTTTTTTACTTTTCCACTCTTCCACTTTTTCGCATCAGAATTCCGTTGAATAGCGAGAAATCAGATTCAGCTTGACAGAACTATGCAAGCCTTAATAAATGCCCATACTGAGGTAAAATATGACAAATGCTATAGTGTTCTTAGGAATTCAAGGCAGTGGAAAAGGAACTCAAGCCAAGTTACTCGCCGAGTGGACAGGTTATCAGCATGTAAACATAGGAGATTTGTTTAGAGAGCAGATAGCTTCGCAAAGCGAGATTGGGCAGTTGGTGAAGTCTATCATCGCCAGAGGTGATTTGGTGGATGATGACACTGTTTTTAAGCTTATTAGCAGCTCTTTACAGCCATCCATTGCCGGCATTATTTTCGATGGCTTTCCACGCAACCGAGCACAGGCTAAATTCCTGATGGCGAACTATAAGCTGCAACGGGTGTATTATCTCAGTTTGGGGCAAGCCGAAGCTTTAAAGAGAATTACATCCCGCCGAGTTTGTAGTAGCTGTGGAGAAAACTATAATCTGATTAGCCGGACTCCAAAGCTTGAAGGTATTTGTGATCTTTGTGGCGGAGAGCTGAAGCAACGCGGTGACGATTCTGATGCTGCCATTGCGCAAAGAGTAAAAGAGTTTTATGCGCAAACCTATTCACTTAAGAAGTTATTCGCCGATTCCGGACTGCTGTTGTCCATTCCTGCCTCCAAAGGCATTGTGGAGATCAGCGAAGACATTAAAGAAGACTTTAACAGCTTATAAGGCAAGTATTAATGCCAGATATCCAGAATTCTGCCCCGCTAAGACACATAGAATTAGTAGCCTATTTGCTGGCAGGGTGGAGCTTCATTGTAATATTTGTAGAGCCGATAATAGACTTTTATACAAACTACCGGACAATTGAATTTGCTACAGCCCTGGCAAACCTGTTTCTGCTATCGTTAACCATCCTGAATAGAGTGTTGCAACCAGACGTATCCAAGAAAAAGGGATTGATTTTGGCAGACCTGGGGATGCTGCTGATGGGGGCGATACTACTCACCTATCAGGCAAAGTTTGTAATATTCTTTCTGCTTATCCGGCAAACCTATTTTATATTGCAATTCATAATATTCAAAGCCTTTGAAGGCAGGTTTTACAAGCTGCTAACGGGCAACCCACCCGTATCGTTAATGCTTAGCTTTGCGTTGGTTATCTTTATCGGAACAGTGCTGCTAATGCTTCCTGCATCTTCATCCCATGGCAACGTTACACATTTCCTGGATGCCTTGTTTACCTCAACCTCGGCTACATGCGTAACAGGCCTGGTGGTTGTGGATACAGGCACTTATTTTTCTACCTTTGGGCAGATAGTTATCCTTCTGTTAATCCAGATTGGCGGGTTGGGTATTATGACCATATCCACTGCCTTTGCGTTAATATTGGGACAACGGCTTACTCTAAAGCTGGAAAACGTGATGCAGCGTGTGGTTGGCGAAACCCAAGTTCTGAACATACTGCACCTGTTGCGTAGCATAGTATTGGTAACTTTTGTGATTGAGTTTTTGGGTGCAATGCTGCTATTTTTGAAGTTCATGAAGCTTATGCCAACCACGCAAGCCTTGTACTATAGTGTGTTTCATTCGGTTTCCGCATTCTGCAATGCCGGTTTTGCCCTTTGGGGTGATAGCATGACAGCCTTTGTAGGTAGCCCTTTGGTGAACTTTTCTATAACCGGATTGATTATATTGGGTGGACTTGGCTTTTCGGTATTGATAGACCTATACCGCTATTTCTTATCCAAAGACAAGGTAAAGAAGCTTACTCTGCATACAAAGATAGTTTTGGCATCCAGCAGCGGTCTGATATTACTTGGCTTTGCCACGCTCTTTATAGCCGAATACTATGGGGCGATGAACAATTTCACAGTTAGCCACAGGCTGTTAAGCTCTTGGTTTCAGTCGGTTACCATGCGTACAGCAGGTTTTAATACCATAGATATTAGCAGGTTTAGCTCTGCTTCGGTGCTAATGGCACTGGCGCTGATGTTCATTGGAGCTTCGCCTGGCTCAACTGGAGGCGGGGTAAAAACCACTACCTTCACCGTTATGGTGCTNNTTTAACCATCTTTAACCGCAAGATAGCGCTGTCCAATGCAAGAGAAGCCACAACATTGCTGTCCTTGGCAGCATCGATAATTTTCGGCATAGTGTTCATTATGCTGCTTATCGAGCCTCTGCCGTTTGAAAAGGTGCTGTTTGAAGCCATCTCTGCCTTTGGCACGGTGGGGTTATCGATGGGCATTACTTCAAATTTAAGCTATTCAGGCAGAGTACTGATAACCCTTTTGATGTATATTGGGCGTATTGGCCCATTAACAATGATATATGCCTTTTCTATAAGAAAACGGCAGCCTAACGTAAACTTTGCAGAAGAGAAGATAGCAATTGGCTAAACAGCCATAAGGAGCTACAATGGCAAGATACGCAGTAATAGGACTTGGGCGTTTCGGCATGACGGTTGCCAGGATATTGGCAGAAAACGGCATGGAAGTTATCGCCATAGATAAAAAGCAAGAATTAGTGGATGAAGTAAGTGCTTTAGTTACATCAGCCATCTGCATGGACTCTACCGATGAATCAGCATTACGCTCCCAAAACCTTAATGAAGCTGATGCCGTGATTGTAGGCATTGGCAGCAACATTCAGGAATGTATATTAACCTCAGCTATCCTGAAGAAGATTGGGGTGGGGATAATATATGCCAAAGTGGAGTCTCAGTTACACGGACGCATCCTGTCACTTATTGGTGTACAGCATACTTTGCTCCCTGAAGAGATGGTTGGTAACCAGCTTGCCAAAACCCTTATATCACGCAATGTGCTGGAATACGTTAATCTCTCCAGTGGGCACATTGTTGTGGAAATGATAGCCCCGCGTGAGTTTGTGGGACGGCCATTGCAAGAGCTGGCTTTGCCAACTCAACGTGGAGTGAACGTGGTGGCAATAAAATATAACTACCTGTCAGTAACCGATGATGGTAGAAACGTTATAGAAAAGCGGATGAATGATATGCCCGGGGCAAATGATATAATAAACGATGGCGATGTGCTGATCCTGCTGGGGCCCAAAGGCAATGTAGATAAACTGATATATGAGACTTCGGTAAACAAGGACTGATAAATGAAGAATTCGCTTAAATCTAAATACCACATTTTAATAGCCCTGCTGTTTGGCTTGATTACCTTGCAAACCATCTTTCTACTGGTGGCAGTGGGGAATGCGAAGGATTTGTATAGCCTGGCAGTGGATATTCATTCCATAGTTATCGTATTCGTGTTTCTGATATTTGTGTATATAGTGGTGCTGTATAACTACATCCCTTATCGCCTGCACAGGGCAATAAAAGAGGTAGGTTCGCTGGTGGAGAGCATATCCAATGGCAATTATCAGCTCGATATAGATAGCACAACTTATGATCAGGATAAAGACTTTCAAGACCTCATTTTTGCCCTGGATAAGATGCTGGGAATAATAATGAGATTTGACCAGGTAAAAGCCGATAAGATATTTGAGCATCATCAACGTTTACAATTGCTTATAAACCTGCTTCCCCAAGCTGTGCTGATATCTGGAGTAAATGGAGACGTGGTGTATTGCAACGAAAACATGCGCAAACGCTTTCCGATGATATCCGAAATGGTGAATCTGAATGAACTGATAATAAAGAGTGATTATCACACCCGTATTCTGTCGGTGATGATAGATGCTCTTAGATATGGCAATAATATCTATGATGTGGTGGTGGACGACCTTATCTATCTGGGTAAAGCCAGAATAAACGGCTCCATTGTCCGTAACAGAAAAGGCATCTCAACCGGAGCAGTATATGTTCTGGATTTTGTAGATCATGAAAAACTCGATTAGGGTTGTTTACGAAAACCCGGACTCCCAGAGGCTGGATAAGTATCTAGTGGAGCTGAACATTCAAGAGCTATATTCGCGCAGCTTTATAGAAAAGCTGGTAGATGAAGACCGCATCCTGGTTAATAATATGCCGGTGAAGAAAAGCTATCCGCTAAAAGATGGCGATGAGATTGTGCTTAATCTCCCCGAGCCGGTGCCCTTGGAAGTATTTGCCCAAGATATTCCTTTGGAGATAGTGTATGAGGATGACGACCTTGCTATTATAAACAAAGAACCGGGTATGATAGTTCATCCCGGCTTTGGTAATCCTGATTACACTTTGGTAAATGCAATCATGCACCACTTTGGCAGCAATCTGTCCAGTGGTAGGGAGGTAAACCGTCCGGGGATTGTGCACCGCTTAGACCGCGGTACATCGGGCTTGATAATAATTGCTAAGAACGATGCTGCCCAGGCAAAGCTATCGGATATGTTTGCCAACCGTGAGATCAAAAAGACCTATCTGGCCATCACTGCAGGTGTGCCCGAGCCAAGCGGAACTATAGAAACCTACATTAGCCGCAGCACCAAGAATCCGCGTATGATGTGCGTTACAGATGAAGGTAGATTTGCTTTAACTCACTACGAAACAATAAAGACATGGCACTACTTTGCCCTGCATAAGGTTAATCTGGAAACAGGAAGAATGCATCAGATAAGGGTGCACTTTGCTCACATTAACTATCCCATATTAGGCGATTTGCTTTATAACACCAGAAAGTATGTGCATTCCCTGGTGCCTCAGAACATGAAGCGCAAAATTACCGAGCTGCTTACCACTCATCTGCACAGACAAGCCTTGCATGCCTGGAAACTGGACTTTGTGCATCCCTTTAGCGGTAAGCTGATAAGCGTTACTGCTGCATTGCCAGAGGACATAGCCTACACTTTGGAATGGTTGGATAAGAATTTTGCTATTGACACAGATAGCCGCGACGTTAAAAAGATACTCGAAGGAGAAAACTGAGATTGACAGACATAAACACAGACAATAACAAAGGCGTATTCAGCAGCATTGAAGATGCCATAGAAGCTATCAAAGCCGGTGAAATGATAATCGTNNAAACCGCGAAAACGAAGGTGACCTGCTTATGGCAGCAGACCTTATTAGCCCAGCGCAGGTTAATTTTATGATTAGCCACGGAAAGGGACTGTTGTGCGTGCCCATGGAAGCTGAAGCTGCCCAAAGGCTGGACATCCCCCCCATGACCAGTAAAACCAATGACAGGCAGGGGACGAAATTCACCATCTCGGTAGATGTGATAAAGGGAACCACTACGGGAATCTCGGCTTCAGAGCGGGCAATGACCATAAAAGCTCTTGCCGATCCCAATAGCAATGCTGCCATGTTCATGCGCCCTGGAANNTGGCAGAGAAGGGTGGAGTTTTGCGTAGAGCAGGGCACACCGAAGCTGCCGTGGACTTGGCTAAGTTTGCGGGACTGAACCCTGTGGGTGCAATATGTGAGATTATCCGCGAAGATGGCGAGATGGCACGTCTTGATGACCTAATCCCCTTTGCCAGGGAGCATAACTTAAAGATTATTACCATAGAATCCCTAATTCACTGGCGTAGAAAGAAAGAGCGAATGGTGCATCATGTGTCTAAGGCAAAATTGCCCACCAAGTATGGCCAGTTCGACATTATCACCTACGTAAGCAATATATCGGACGAGTATCATTTGGCATTGGTGATGGGGGAGATAAGCCGTGAAGAGCCGATACTGGTTCGGGTTCATTCCGAGTGTTTAACCGGAGATGCCCTGCACAGCTTACGCTGTGATTGCGGAGACCAGCTTGCCAAAGCCTTCGAAATGATTGCCGAAGAAGGCAGGGGCGTTATTCTGTATATGCGTCAGGAAGGTAGAGGCATTGGGCTTTTGAACAAGATAAAAGCCTACCATTTGCAAGATAACGGAGCAGACACTGTGCAGGCAAACCTGGAGCTTGGCTTCCCGGAAGACCTGCGTGATTACGGCATTGGAGCACAGATTCTAAAGGACTTGGGGCTGAAAAAGATCAGACTGCTTACCAACAATCCAAAAAAGATAGTTGGTTTAACCGGTTATGGTCTCGAAATTGTTCAACGCGTGCCGATTGAGATAGAAGCAGTGGATGAAAACAGGCATTATCTAAGCACCAAGAAAGCAAAAATGGGGCATATCCTGAATGAAGTATAGCTTCAAACTAGCGTTATCCTTGCTGCTTCTGGCTTGTTTTGTGCCAGTGCTAAGTGCGAAGATTCCAAAGTATGTAGGCTTCGTTAACGACTTTGCCAACCTAATGACACCCGAAACCAGAAACCGTATAAACGGCTGGGCAATTGAACTGCGCGAGAAGACTGATTGTGACTTCTTTATTGCCACTTTCCCGGATATGGGCGGGGCAAATGAAGTTGATTTCAGCGTGCAGGTGTATAAAGAGTGGACAATAGGCAGTAAGCGCGACGAAGGCGTGTTGATAATGCTTGCCCTGGCAGAGCGTAAACTGCGCATTGAGGTTGGCTATGGCTCTGAAGGGTATATCACTGATGCCTATGCCAACGAGGTTTACCAATCCATGCGAAGCTATCTTGGAAAGGGTAGCGAAAACTGGGACGATGCCTTCACACAGGGCAGCTTGATGCTGCTATCCAAATTTGCCGAAGAAAAGGGCGTAACCCTTACAGGAATGTCCGATTACGCCAAAGGTATGTCCCGGCGCACTGCTGCTACAGGCAGGGGCGGGATTGGACTAATAATAATATTCATTATACTTATGATTGTAACCAAAGGCCGCATCCTTGAAGTTCTAATCTGGATGTCCATCTTAGGTGGACGCGGAGGAGGAAGCTGGGGAGGCCGTGGCGGTGGCAGTTGGGGCGGTGGAAGCAGCGGAGGCTTTGGTGGCTTCGGCGGTTTTGGAGGCTCTGGCGGTGGTCGTTCCGGCGGTGGCGGAGCAGGAGGAGGTTTTTGATGATATTCTTAAAATCACTGCTATTTATCGTATGGAACATAGCTTTAGGGCTATCGATAGTTTACTTGTTGAAGTGGTTCTTGTTCAATGCCAAAGCCCGCTATATATTTGGCAAGCGCATTCCCTTAACCCCGGGTTTTCTGGTGGCAAAGCGTGAATGGCTGTTCAGCAAAGCCAGAGACATTCTGCACGATTATCTGGAGCAAGCTGCTGATACCGACAGGAATGGCTATCTGAAGAAGTGGTTAATGCAGATACACAGCTTCCTTTGGGAAAAAACAAGCTTTGTGGACGATTGGCGGTTTATACCTGCAAAGTTTAGGGACAGCATTCGCCACAAGATAGTGGATGCCTTCGTAAATATCGCTTCCAATGTATTGCGCAAAACTGTGCCACGCCTGGTGGAGCAGCTAAGGGTTGAGCATAGAATCGACGACTTTGACTTTCAGTTCAGCATCGATTTCTTTTACGGCTATTTCCACAAATATGTATATAAACCCCTGCTTATTGCTTTTGCCGCACTGAATCTGCTGATAGGCATTATGAACATGATCCTGTTCTTAATTATCGCCTAAGTAGCCATTATGCGTCCGATAAAAGGGACTATCCGCAGAATCGCCTCGCATTTTAACGTGCATCCAGATGCACGAAAGCTGGCATTTAGGTTTTTGCTGGTAGTGTTGTTTATCTTCATCCTCTTAGTTGTTTCTGCATTCATGGTGTGGTTCTTTGAGTACAAGGGGAATCAATCTAANNACCATTTCTTCATTCTGGGATGGTATATGGTGGGCAGTAGTAACCATTGCCACAGTTGGTTATGGTGATAAGTTTCCCATCACCTATCCAGGCAGAATTGTTGGCATGGTGCTTATTATAGTCGGCTTCACCTCGCTTTCGGTATTCACCGGTTTAGTAGCTTCCCTGTTTGTGGAAGATAAGTTAAAAGGAGCAAAAGGTTTGAAACAGATAAGAACTCACGATCATGTAGTAATCTGCGGGTGGAACAATACGGGTGACTTTTTCTTGCGAGCTCTCATCGAAAAGCATCTTCAAGATACAGATGTATGTATACTGGCAAATGAAACTCCCGAGTTCTTCGAACGCCTGGAAGCTCGTTATCCCTCTCTTGCTCTTAGCTTTGTGCGTGGAGAAGCCACGCAGGAAGAGGCTTTACGTCGCGCTGCGGTAGAGCATGCTGCTCAGGTTATCATTCTTGCCGATCAAAGCCTTGCCCGCAGTGCTGCTGATGACCGAAGCATAATAGTTGCCAACACGGTTCACTATTTGGTAAAGAAAGATAAGATAACTGTTCAGCTTATCAACACCGAAAATCGTAATATGTTGCAGCGTATTGGCATAATGAATATTATTATCTGGGACGATTTGGGTGGGTATATACTGGCTAACAATGTGTTTGAAAGCGATAGCCTGTCAATGTACTGTCACCTTGCAAAAGACCCCAACAAGCGGATGACCACGCTAAAAGTGCCCGATAGCTATGTAGGCAAGAGCTATGGCGAGCTGTTCGACTATTTGTATCGCGAACATGGAAAGCTAGCCATAGGATTGCTAAACAAAGAACCAGAGTTGGAGTCTGCTTCCATTTTGGCAGATGATAGCACAGGTATAGACCAGTTTATAAAGGCAGCCTTGGCAAAGTCTAAACGCTTGACCCAGGAAGACAGAAGCAGCATACGCTGGAATCCGCCACGGGATAGCTCGGTAGTAGCAAATGATTATGCCATTCTAATGGCTTAGGAGGGGAGATGCCGGAGATAAGCACCTTACAAAATGTACCTCTCTTTGCGGGATTGAGCACTTCACAACTGGAGAAGCTGAAGCCCCTGTTAAAACCAGTAAAATATAAGCAGGGCAGCTATATAATAAAAGAAAACACCTTTGGCGATCAGATGTATCTTTTGGCAGAAGGATGCGTTCATGTAACCAAAGACTTGGTTAAGGGCTTCGATGAAGACCATGCTTCCACAGAAAAGGTGTTGGCGACCTTATGTGCCAATGTGTTACCAACTTTTGGTGAAAATGGAGTACTGGGTCATGCCAGTCGCACCGCCAACATAATAGCTCAGAAAGACAGCCTTTTATATACTCTAAGTAAAGCTGATTTTGAGAACTATGCTGCGGCTGATTATCAGGCAGCATACATAATAATGACCAATATTGCCAAGAAGCTTTCTGAGAATCTGTTTGCCACCGATGCCAATCTGGTAAAGATGGCCACTGCGCTTTACATAGCTGTTCAGCAATAATATTGTTACGCACTATAGCTCTGTATCCTGTTTGGCTAATCATCAGCAAACTATTTTCACATGATGTTTACCAGTAGTATTGTACTTGGCTTAGCTGATGCAGGGTAAACTATGCACAATTACCCCGATAGTAAGCTTCATAATATCGTAACTGCGAAGCCTTAAGAGCGGGTTTGCACTTTTTTACTTGCCAGAATACGCCTCTTTACGCCACTTGACTTTTTACAGAAGTGATTTATCAATATAGGTATCACTATTATTCAAAGGAGTGCTTTAGTGGAAGATACCAACAATAGAATACCCAGAACCCTGCCGGTGTTGCATATGAGCAGTGTAGTGATGTTTCCCTATCTGTTGATGCCGCTCGTTGTAACCGATGAAGAATCTAAGCTGGTGGTAGATTATGCCTTGTCAAACGACAAGCTGATGGCCTTTTTTCTCGATGAGGAAAAGGGAGATACCGGCGATACGGAGCTTGCAGGAATTGGCACAGCCGTTACCATTCTGCGCATGTTGCGCAATCAAGATGGCTCTATCTCGCTGTTATTACAGGGGACATCCCGCATCAAGCTGCAAAAACGGGTACAAAAAGATCCTTTCATCATGGTGGATGTGGAGTCTATCCCAGAACAAAATACCGAAGATACCGAGATTCAAGCTTATAGAACCATAGCCATAGAACTACTGGAGAAAATATCGCAGGAAAGCACTTTGCTAAACCGCGAAATGATATCCGGGCTTAATAACATAAAACAAGCAGGCAGGGTTGCGGACATTATAGCCGGTAACATAGACCTGCCCGTGGCAGACCGTCAGAAGATATTGGAGCTAAGCAACCTGAAACAACGCTTCCGCTATCTAAACAACAGCCTTGCCGAGTTAATCCGACAAATGCGGGTGGAGAACCATATTCGCAGCAACATCCAGCTGGAGATGAACGAAGACCAGCGCAGGTACTATCTGCGTGAACAAATGGATGCTATACGTCGGGAACTGGGCGAGACCGACGAGGTTAGCAAGGAAATGTTCAAATGGCGCGAACTGATAGAAAAGAATAAGCTCCCCGACCACGTTAAAGAAGTAGCATACGAAGAGCTTGAAAGGCTTTCTACCATGCAGCCCGCTGCCAGTGAATATGGCGTTATTCGCAACTATCTGGATTGGATAGTAAATCTACCCTGGACAACCTATAGCAAAGACAGACTCGACCTGCGCAAGATTGAGCGTATCCTTGCAAAGGATCATTACGGCTTGGAAAAAGCTAAAACCAGAATACTGGAATACATAGCCGTAAAGAAGCTGAAAGGGCACCTCAAGGGGCCAACACTTTGCTTCGTTGGGCCTCCCGGCACAGGTAAAACCTCCATAGGCAAATCGGTAGCCAAAGCACTTAACCGTAAGTTTATCCGCATGTCTCTGGGTGGTATTCACGATGAAGCAGANNAAATACGCGGGCATCGCCGCACCTATATAGGTGCCATGCCTGGCAAAATTCTAACGGAGATCAAGCGTCAGGGAACGGCAAATCCTGTGTTTATGCTCGACGAGATAGACAAGCTTGGCAGAGACTTTCGGGGTGATCCAGCTTCAGCGCTGCTGGAGGTATTGGATCCCGAGCAGAACAACAGCTTTGTAGATAACTATATAAACTTGGCTTTCGACCTCTCTGAAGTAATGTTTATTACTACTGCCAACTCGTTGGAAACCATACCACCACCTCTGCGTGACAGGATGGAGATAATAGAATTCACCAGCTATCTGGAGAATGACAAGATAGAAATAGCCAAGGCATATCTTATTCCCCGCGAGCAGGATGATAATGGCCTCGCGGGAGAGGAACTGATGTTCACTAAACCCGCACTGCAAGAGCTGATTCGCTATTATGTCCGTGAAGCTGGAGTGCGTAATCTGCAGCGTAGGATTGGCTCTATCTTCCGCAAAATAGCCCGTGACGTGGCTATGGGTAGTAAACAGAAATGGACTATTAAGGCTGCTGATATAGCAAAGTATCTTGGCCCACGTAAATACACTCTTGAGCTTGCGAACCGTAAGCCGGAAGTAGGTGTGGCAACAGGATTGGCATGGACCAGCTATGGTGGTGAGATTCTCTTTTGCGAAACCACACGTATGCCGGGTAAGGGTAATATCTTACTTACTGGCTTGCTGGGGGATGTGATGAAGGAATCTGCACGCATCGCCGTTAGCTATCTAAAATCTAATAGCAAGAAGTATAAGATAAACCCCAAGGGTTTTGAAACCGGAGATGTTCACATCCACTTTCCTTCGGGTGCTGTGCCAAAGGATGGCCCCTCAGCCGGCATCACCTTAACCATTGCATTGGCTTCGCTATTCACCAGGCAAAAGGTGCGACACGACATTGCAATGACTGGAGAGGTAACTCTGCAAGGCAAGGTTCTTGGAATTGGCGGAGTAAAGGAAAAGCTGCTGGCTGCGAAGCGGGCAGGCATTCATAACATCGTGTTGCCAGACGAGAATCGCGAGTCTATATCCGATTTTCCAAAAGCCATATTGGACGGCTTGAGCATCACCTTCGTAAAGGAGATACCGGAAGCTATGAAGCTGCTGCTTATCCCCAATCCACAAGCAAAAGAAGTAACGGTAAAACAGCGCAATGGCAAAACAAAGCTGCTAAGGTCTGATGGAACGCTATCCTAACATAAACATCCTGCTTACTCTACCGTCGGATTATCTGCCCAAGGCGGAGTTCGTATTGCGCACCTATTGCTACATCCTGCGGTTAAACCCAAAGTTTATGTATGGACCCCATCACGAAGGTGCTCACCTGTATTATGGCGCCCCCACCGAAAAAGAGTATCCGCTAAAGATATACTATGACCACGCAACCGCTGAGTTTTTTGGCAAGCGTGAGCTATACCCACTGGAGGATGTGAACTTCTGCAAGTTTAAAACCGAGCACGTTCCCTTCCTCTTTTCTCAGGGTGGCAGCATATTCTCTTTTACCAGTGATAGCTGCGTGTTTCGCAAAGACATTATTGCCAGCGGTTTTTATTTTTTATCCTGCTGGCACGAATTCATATTGGATGCACACAAGCAGGGTAAAGGCAGAGTGGACTATAAGCAAAGCCTGCAATATCGCTGGGACTTTACCGAAACGCCAGTAGTGGACGTATATTGCCAGATGCTGCTTTATGCCATGGAGAAATACACTCCCGAGTTCATTCGCGACACAAACTGGTCGGACGACCGTAAGTTTGCAGTGTCGCTTTCCCACGATATTGACTATTGGAATTACTGGGATGGTAGAACCAAGCTGGATAATGTAAGGTACAATCTGCGCACCTTTATGGGACGCCCAATAAATGCCTTGTACAAGATATTTGGGCATTTACTGCATAAAAACCTGATGTATAGCCCATGGAAAACCATGAAGTCACTATCCCGACGTGAGATAGATAAAGGTGTGCGTGCCACATGGTTTCTGCTTGCCCGCCGAGATTTTGAAGATGTGCGCCAAAACTACATTGGCGATATTCAGGCTCGCGAGCAGATTATAGACTTGCTGGGTCAACAGGAGATTGGCTTGCAT
>DIMZ01000131.1:12785-13212 GCA_002425825.1 Cloacimonetes bacterium UBA5553
GAATCTGCCTTCGATGCCGACACTCTGCGAGAAGAGCTGGAAAGTCTGCGAGAACTGGGCTTCAATCCTACCGGATATAGAACACATTATCTGCATTTTAACTATCAGAAGAGCTTTGCTATACTGGAGGCGGCGGGGATAAAATACGATTCCACGCTTGGCTACTGGGAAAACATCGGCTTTCGTGCCGGCATATCCTTCCCCTTTTTCCCTTTTAACATTGAAGAGAACCGGCCATTCAGAGTTCTGGAAATACCGTTGATTGTTATGGATACCACGCTGTATTCGCATAAGGCGATGAATATGAATTACTTTGCAGCAAAGCGTTCCCTGCGACGTCTTATAGATGTGGCAGCTAAGTATCAGAGCCATGTGTCCCTGCTGTGGCATAACACCAGTTTCGATCCCATAGACTACCCGCTTTGGG
>DIMZ01000131.1:13220-16976 GCA_002425825.1 Cloacimonetes bacterium UBA5553
GTTGGGGCAAGCTGTATTGGGAAACCATTGATTACGCACTAAAAAAACGTGGCTGGATAACCTCTCTTCACAATATCTATGAAGAATGGGTTAACCTCAGCTACTAAGAGACGATAGCTATGAAATCATTATTGTGGAAAGTGTTCTTTATTATGTTCATGCTGTTTTGCATGATGGCATACTTAGTTTTTGTGGTATTAAAGCTGATAATCCCCAAGAAGACATACCACCGTTGGGTTCAGAAGGTAGTTCGGTTTTGGGCAAGAACCACGGTGCTCAGCACCGGCAGCACGATAAGCGTAGAGGGACAAGAGCATTTACCAAAGCATAGGAACATCTGTTTTATAAGCAATCATCAAGGTATGTTCGACATACCCATGGTGCTGGGTTTCATAGGTATTCCCACTGGCTTCATAGCCAAGCAAGAGCTGTTCAAGGTTCCCATTCTTAGCCATTGGATGCGAGAAATCCCCTGCGTATTTATAGATAGAGGCAGCGCCCGTAAGGCTATGGACAGTTTCAAGACCAGTGCTGAGGTAATCAAATCCGGTCATCCGATGGTTATCTTTCCGGAAGGTACACGTAGCCGGAGTAACCAGATGGGCGAATTTCATCTGGGCAGCCTGAAGCTTCCAATAATGGCAGATGCCACCATTATCCCAATCGCATTAAAGGGAAGCTGGCAGATACTGGAAAAAGATAGAAAGATACATAAAACCCACCTTAAAATGCGCATCATGTCCCCGATAACTCCGCAGGATGCCATTTATCACGATAAACATGCTCTCGCTGAGCAATTGCACGATGCTATAGAAAACGCATTATCGGGCATGTAAAAGCGGATAACCCCTACTTATCCGGGTTTCATAGTATAGCAGGTAAAACCACTATTTACTTAGGCTATTGTCCTGATGCAGCCTGATACGGCATAGTTTAAAAATATGATGCCGGGGATCATGAGGTTTACAGCATACTAAAGCTCATCGTCAATCAGAGGCCCCTTGCCAAAGCTTATCTTGCCTGTGAAGTAGCGTTTACGCATCGATTGATATTGCTCTTTCCACGCTTGCAGCCCATGTTTGCGGATGTAGCACTGGGTAAATAGCTTCATGTTGTGGGGAAGCATGTTTGCCCTGTCGGAGGAGGGATGAAGCTTGTTGCAAGGAAAATCCTCACACTCAAAGCACATGTCCACTTCATGTTCCATAGCGCAGATATAGTTCTCGCAACACTCAGGTAGATGTGGGCAGTTACCATCTACAGCACGGCAACCCGGGCAGGGTAGCTCTTCGGCTTTCATTCCGCTTGTCACCAATACTTTTAGCAGTTCGGGATTGTCCTTTACTTTATAAGCTGAGCATTCGGCACAATAAATCCCGCAGGGAGAAACCAAGGCAAGCTCATCTTTGTTTAAGTTCATGTGTTGCTCCTGATAATAGTAATAACTTTGTCCCATATAAGCAAAGTGATGATTACGTCAAGAAAATTGATGCAATAAGTGCTTCAGCATTATGTTAGCTGTGTCATCTCTGCCACTGTCATAGTATGTAGCGATTTAACTTGACATCATAATCTATGATTTATAATCTTGTATTCGTTGATAGCTTTCGGATATAAAATGCTTTAAGGCTGCCGACTCCATGTATAACTCAGGAGGATTTAGTTGAGTTTACACAATATATTGCTTGTGGATGACAGCTCTTCGGATGTAGAGCTTACAAAGCGGGCACTGTCCAAAAGCCAAATAGACACAAATCTGGATGTGGTAGAAGACGGCTCTGATGCGCTTGACTACCTGTTTTGCAGGGGGGCATACTCATCGCGTAATCCGCGCTCAAAGCCGGATTTGATATTGCTGGATCTAAACATACCAAAAATTGACGGCAACGAAGTGCTAAAACGCATCCGCCAAAACCAAAACACCAAGCATATACCTGTAGTAGTAATGACATCATCCAATGAAGAGCGGGATTTGCTGGCAGCTTATAACAACGGCGCCAACAGCTATGTTCGTAAACCCCTGGAGTTTGCTCGATTCGTTGAGGTAGTAAGCTTGTTGGGGCACTATTGGTTGGAGATAAACGAATTACCAAGAGATTGATGAATTTAGCTATGAAGTGAGGCTTATGTATATTGCGATGAGGTTTGTATGAATCATAGAGTGTTTGTTGAGCTGATATATAACGCTGCGTTATTGCTTGCTTTGGGTATAATATTCGATGCCGTAACCAAACGTGATTACAAAAGGGGCTTGTTCCCTGATATTTTGACCGGCCTCTGCCTTGGTATTGTTGCCCTTGCCATTATGATAAATCCCTGGGTGTTAAGACCCGGAATTGTGTTCGATACCCGCTCAATTCTCTTAAGTCTCACAGGCATGTTTTTCGGGGCAGTACCGGCTATAATCGCTGGTTCTATTGCGGTGGTTTATCGTATCTGCATTGGGGGCCCAGGAGTTTATACCGGAGTATCGGTTATTATTACCGCTATTCTCTGGGGCGCATTTTGGAAGCGAATCCATTATGTTTGGAAACGTCCTTATGGGTTTCTCGAGTTCTATTCGCTGGGCTTGGCTACCCATGTAACAATGCTGTATCTAATGCTGCTAATGCCTCACGATGCATGGATTCCCATACTTACCACCATCAGTTTGCCTGTTATAATAATCTATCCCCTCGCTACAGTGGTGTTGGGGCAGATTATGGTGCACCGAATGCAACTACGCAATGACAGGCTGAGACTGGAAGTAAGCGAGAAGCAATTTCGCAACCTGTATGAGAATGCCCCGGTTGCGTATCAGTCGTTGGATGTAAACGGCAACTTCTTAACGGTTAATAAAGCCTGGCTAAAAACCTTGGGCTACAATAGGGAAGACCTTGTAGGGATGAACTTTGCCGATATACTACCCATAGAAGATAGGGAACACTTTGCCACAAACTTCCCAAAGTTTCGTGCTGCCGGGCATGTAGAAGAAGTGGAGTTCCATTTAGTAAAAAATGATGGTACTCAGATATTAGTGAGCTTCGACGGCAAGGTTATCTACGACGAGTATGGGCATTTTAAGCAAACACAGTGCATCTTTACAGACATCACGGAGCGCAGAAAGCAAGAAGAAGCTTTGCGGAGCATTGAATGGATGCTTAGTCCGCATGAATATGGCGATGAATATTTTACAGATTATGGAGACATTAGTGAGCAAAATACCAACAGGCTGATAATGGATTCCGTGGGCAAAGACGTGCTGAAACAACTGGTGGGTGATTATCTGTCACTGCTTGACACGTCATCGGTGGTTTATGAACAAAACGGCGATATCGCACTCGCCATGTACTCCTCATCGTGGTGCAGACTATTAGATAGTAAATCCAGAGAGCTTTGCGATACTGTAGATAATGTTGAGGCTATGAAAAGCGGTAAGTGGCTGTGTCACGAATCATGCTGGACAAATGCTTCAAAGAAGTCGGTGGAAACTGGTGAGGTAGTAGATATTAAATGTGATGGTGGAGTTTATGTTTATTCTGTGCCAATAGTTACTTCCATGGGAGTAATCGGGGCTATAAATGTAGGCTATGGCTCACCACCCAAAGATATGGCTTCGCTTATCAAGATATCTACCCTGTTCTCGACAGATATAAATGAATTGAAACTAAAAGCCGAAACATACCTTCACCGCCCCCCTTATATTATTGAACAGGCAAAAAAGAAGCTGCATACAGCGGCGAAGATTATTGCCGAAATTGTGGAGCGGCGTATTGC
>DIMZ01000131.1:16989-20628 GCA_002425825.1 Cloacimonetes bacterium UBA5553
CGCGGCAAGTGCTTGCCCAAAGTGAAGAACGTTACCGCTTGCTATCCGAAACGGCACAGGATTTGATAGTGGTGCATGATTTGGAAGGCTACATCGTCTATGCCAATCAAAGGGCAAAAGACTTCATGGGTATAGCAGATGATAATGCGATAAAAGTGAATATGCTCCCATTCATAAACGAGAAGCACCATCATGTACTGCTTAGCAATGCCGAAGAGAGAAGGCAGGGCTTTTTAGGGCATCGGGTTTNNAGTTTACCAGTTGGAAGCCGTAAACAGCAAGGGTGAAACACGTTACTTAGAAGTAAGCAGCACTCCAATAGTTAGCGATAACCGTGTAGATAGTATCCTTGCTGTAATAAGGGATGTGTCCGACAGGATTGCCGATCAGATGGCCATTCGTGAAAGCCAGAAACGCTTTGAGTTGTTCATGGATAACTTGCCGGGCGGAGCTTTTATAAAAGACCATCAAAGCAGAGTGCTGTTCATAAATCGCTATCTGCAAAACAATGTCTTTTCAAAAGATATGATTGGAAAAAGTCCGCATGAAGTACACCCCCCCGAAGAGGCAGACCTGATAATTGCGGAAGATGCGCTTACGCTGGAACATGGCATGCTGCATGCAGTTGAGTCCATTACCCATAAAGACGATAGCATACACTATTATGATACTACCAAGTTCGTATTGCCCAGTCCGAATTCTGAACCCTTGATTGGTGCCATAGCCTTGGATGTTACAGAAAGAAAGCGAGTTGAAGAGCAGCGCAACCGTTATGCCCACCGTCTGGAGATATTGAGGGAGATAGACAGCATCGTTCTGGAAACCCTTTCGCTGGAATCAGTATGCAATGCTGCAGTAGAGAAGCTGCAAGCGCTGATCCCCTTCACCATATTAACGGTTAATGTATTCGAGGATGGAGTAATAACCTTTCCTGCGCTCAAAAAACCAGAAGGCAAGTATGAGTATCTATCTATAAACAACCCATATACACCGTCACTAACATATCTAAACCATCTTAAAACCAGAAAGACAATATTGGAGAACGACTTGCATATAGAGCAAGTTATGCCAGACATGCCGGTAAAGAGAAAGCTGATTTCAGACGGCATCAGGTCAATGATGTATAATGCTATGATTATGCAGGATGAACTGGTAGGCTTCCTGTGGTTCTCGTCAACCCAAGAGGATTTCTTTACCTATGAACACCGCGAGATTGCGGATGAATTCGCCAATCAGTTTGCCATCGTGCTGCATCACTTGGAGCTTGTTGCCCAGATTAAGCAACACAGCATCGAGCTTGAGCAAAAAGTTACCGAGCGTACTATGCAGCTTACAACAGCCAACAAAGAGCTTGAGGCTTTCTCATATTCAATNNCGATTTACGCTCTCCACTGCGTACAATAGATGGCTTTTGCAGCATCCTGATGGAAGACTATGCACCAAATCTGCCAGATAATGCCAACAACCTGCTGAACACAATTCGCACCACATCGCATCGAATGGATACGCTTATCCGGGAGCTGCTTGATTTAGCTAAGCTGAACCGTAACACCTTGAAGCCTGTGCCAGTAAACATGCAGGAGATGGTGGATGAGCATTGCATTCACATTGCCAGTAGCATGGCTCCTCTTTCATACCATGTTACAGTAGATAATCTCCCTGTTTGCCTTGCAGATGAAACCCTGATAAACCAAGTTTGGCAAAACCTGCTTGAGAATGCATTCAAGTTTTGCTCCACAAAAGAGCGGCGCAGGATACATATAGGGTCTTACCGCGCTGACGGACAGATTGTTTTCTACGTGAAAGACAGCGGAGTGGGCTTCAAAATGGACTACATGCACAAGATATTCGAAGCTTTTCAACGCCTGCACAAAGACTTCACTGGCACAGGTATCGGCTTGGCAATAGTAAAAAAGATAATTGACCGCCACAACGGCAAAGTTTGGGCTCATAGCAAGCCAGACATTGGCACCACAATGTTTTTCTCGCTCCCCGAGCACAGCGACATATCGCAACAATAACGCTATCTTTGCATCAGTCAAGCGATTGTTAAGATAATTTAACCGGTAATTAACCGATTTTACTTGTCTAATTACTCCAGTTACCTCCATTGGTTACCATGCATGTATAGGTTGGTCATTAGACTGCCAATAAATAAATGCAAGGTGTGAGGAATGCGTAAACAAATCTTTATGGTAGAAGACGAATCGGATATTCTGGAGCTGTTACAACCAAAGCTGGAAAGTGCTGGATACGCCTGCAAAGGCTTCTCGACAGCCCAGCCCATGCTGCAGTTACTGCAACAGGTGATACCCGACCTAATTCTCTTAGACCTGATGTTGCCCGATATGGACGGCATGGAAGCCTGCAAACGGCTGAAAAGCAATCCCGCAACAGAATCCATCCCCGTTATCATGCTAACTGCCAGAACCGACATAGAAGACAAGATTATGGGGCTGGAGTATGGTGCAGATGATTATATTACCAAGCCCTTTGATGCCAAAGAACTGCTTGCCCGAATCAATGCCGTGCTTCGCCGCAGCAGTTGGGAAAGCTCAAAAAATGTGCTTAGCATCACCCCAGATTTTGTAATAGACTTCAATCGTTACGAAGTGCACATATACAACAAGCGCGCCGATCTCACCCTCACGGAATTCAAGATACTTCAGCTACTTACCAAGCGTCCCGGCTGGGTTTACAATCGCAGCCAGATACTGGACTACCTGTGGGGAACAGACAAGGTGGTGATAGAACGCACCGTTGATGTGCACATCCGCAATCTACGTGAAAAACTGGGTGACTTTTCCGGCATGATTGCTAACATTCGTGGGGTTGGATATCGTTTCCAAACCTCACAGGAGGAAGAGCTTGGATAAGCATAGCTTGTCTTACACCCTTATAGTATCTCATTTGGTTATCCTACTGGTTTTGGGCACCCTGCTTTTTGCCAATCTGCCCGACTGGACAATCCTTATTATCATGATATCAGTAGTGGCATTTATGCTGGCTACCATCCAAAATAAACTCCGCAAGCACTACCGTGAAATATCAAAAACCGCCGAACGCATTGCCCAGGGGGATCACAGCCAACGCATCCCCAGTCTCGAGTTAGACGAATTCGACCACTTGGCACAAAACCTGAACAGCATGCTGGGCAAGCTCGATAACACCATTCATCACCTTTCTATTCATCGCGAAGAGCTTAGACTGGTGCTAAGCAGCATCGACGATGTGCTGTGGTCTCAAAACCCGGAAGGCAGATTGGTGTGGGCAAATGAGGCATTCATAAACCTGTTTAATGCCTACAATCCCAACATCCAGCAGTATTATTGGGACGTTATTCGCGAGCCAGTGCTATTGCAGAAGATAAAGGAAGGCGAAGCAACCCGGGACAGGCTAATGACCGAAATCCAAATTGGCGAAGCTGGATTCCTGCTTTCTTGCAGCAAAAATGATGTCGCCCGCCGCAGAGTATTCATATTGCAAGACATAGCCGCCATCCGTGCAGCAGAAAAGATGAAAAAGGATTTCGTTGTAAACCTTGCTCATGAGCTAAGGACTCCCCTAACGGCAATTAAGGGCTTCACCGAGGCTATGCAAGACAATCCCAATGCCGATAGCGAACGATACTTAAAGATT
>DIMZ01000131.1:20690-21063 GCA_002425825.1 Cloacimonetes bacterium UBA5553
AATCGCCTTATCCATCTGATTAGCGATTTGGAACAGCTAATTCGTTTGGAGCGAACCAGCGAGATTAGCATGCAGGAGATTAGTCTGAACACTTTTTTTGAGAACCTCCAGATGATTCTTGCCCCGCACATCGAGGCTAAGGGACTGAAATTTAACCTGATTCTTGAAGAAAACCTCCCCCGCTTTGCCTGTGACCCCTTTAAGCTGGAGCAGGTGTTTATAAATCTGGTGCAAAACTCCTTGCGCTACACAGATTCCGGGAGTATAAACATCCACTGCCAGGCTGCCAACAATGAGATAATTTTTTCAGTAAGCGATACCGGCAACGGTATAGACCCATCCCATTTGCCTCGCATTTTCGAGCGATTTTATG
>DIMZ01000208.1:0-686 GCA_002425825.1 Cloacimonetes bacterium UBA5553
CAAGGAAGCAGCAGGGAAGAAGCGGAGTATGGAGTCGATATCACCTTGCCGGGTTGTTTTCATCATGATCTTAGCGGCGATTCGGACTTCAGCTACCATTACCACCGCTTCTGTAGTTCATCCAGCATTCATAAAGGAGATTAAGCAAGGCTGAGATAAGTCGGATCGACTCTAAACTCAGTCCTATCACTCTGGTCGCAGCAGCTTTCAAAACGAAGTATGAATTTGAACCGTCCTCTATGCTTGACATAAAAACCCACTCTGAAAACATAGGCTTAACTAAATTTACCCTGGAGTTAAGAAGGATGAATACACAAATTAAAGACTTTCTTGCCTTTCTGGATGGCAGTAACAGCAGGTTTCATGCCAGCATGCAGATTCAATCCCGCTTGCAGGCTGCGGGCTTTATAGCCTTGCCGGAGAATAAAGCATTTAAGCTAAAGAAAGGTGGAAAGTATTATATCTGCCGCAAAGATACGGCTGTATTGGCGTTTGTGATGGGCAGTGAACCGCTTGCCAAGAGCGGATTTAAGATGGCGGCAAGCCATATTGACTATCCTTCACTAAAGCTTAAAATGGATAGTGTGAGGAACGACAAGGGTACTATTCGTTGTGGTGTAGAAGTTTATAGTGGGGTTGATATTAATGGCGGTGGGATTATGCACACTTGGACAGATAGAGAGCTT
>DIMZ01000208.1:704-2741 GCA_002425825.1 Cloacimonetes bacterium UBA5553
GATTGACATTAAGAATCCCATTGCGATAATCCCCAATATCGCTATTCACCTGAATCGTGAAGTTAATAAAGGCTTTCAATATAATCGCCAATCTCACCTACAAGCTATCCTAAGCGTTAGTAGCGGTAGCGGTAATCCGCTGTACGAACTTGTTGCTAAAAAGCTGAAAGTGAAAGCTGAGCAGATTGTAGATAGCGAACTGTATCTTTACGACCCCCGCCCCGCTACCTTAATAGGCACAGAAGGCGACATGATAAGCTCCCAAGGCCTGGACAACCTGGCAATGACGCATGCCATACTAAGTGGACTGCTTAGCTCTCAAAAGCCCAAACAAACGGCAATGGGTGTGTTCTTTGATCACGAGGAAATAGGCAGTCAAACCCCGCAGGGAGCAATGTCCTCGCTGCTGTCGGAAGTGCTGGAACGCCTCTGCCTTAGTCATAGCAGCTCCCGTGAAGACTATTATCTTGCCCTTCGCCATAGCTTTATGATTAGCGCGGATATGGCACACGCCTACCATCCCTCTTATGCCGAGAAATATGATCCCGACTATTCTCCCTATATGAACAAGGGAATTGTTATAAAGCTAAATGCCAATCATCGCTATGCCTCCACCACCGATAGCACAGCGCGCTTTATTGCTCTCTGTGATGCGGCTAAAGTGCCCTATCAGAAGTTTTTGGTACGTAGTGATATGCCCTGTGGCAGCACAGTTGGGCCAATTGTTGCAGCTCAGCTTGGCTTGGATACCGTGGATATCGGCAATCCCATTTGGGCGATGCATTCCATCCGTGAGACGGGCGGGACGCTGGATCATTTGTATCTGATAAAGGTGATGGAGCAATACTTTGGTAATTAGTCGAGATGTCGATGGGTCGAGATGTCGATAGGCTGCTTAGTAGCTTGCCGGCAGATAATTATGATAAAGGATAATGATAATGAGTGGTTTTAAAGAGCTAAAGGTTTGGCAAATTAGCATCGACTTAGTTATGCATGTATACAAAGCAACAGCTGACTTCCCTAAAGATGAGACTTATGGACTTGTTTCCCAAATGAGAAGATGTGCTGTCTCCATTCCTTCAAACATTGCTGAAGGTTCCAGCCGGAATAGTGCTAAAGAATTCACGCAGTTCCTTTACATAGCACATGGTTCTTTGTCAGAGCTTGACACCCAATTAATAATTTCAAAGCAGCTAGGTTATATAAATGATACTGTCATTTTTGAGAATATGATGAAGCAGCTCCGTAGTATGATTGCAGGATTGATATCATCCCAACAGACTAAAACAAACCCGACTAATAAGATATGAACTTCTTACTTCTTCACTGCCTCATGACATCTCGACTTCTCGACATCTCGACATCTCGACTTTTACACAGAAACTGTAGTAATAAATAAATGATACAAGGAGACCCCAATGGCTACATTCAAGCCTTTTAAAGCAGTAAGACCCGTGAGGGAAAAAGCAAGGGATATAGCTTCCCTGCCTTATGACGTTATGGACTCCGACGAAGCCCGTGCAGAAGTTGCAAAGAACCCTTTAAGCTTTATCCATGTAGAAAAGCCGGAAGTGGACTTACCTCTTGGAACCAGCTTGTATGATCCCGCTGTTTATGCCAAGGCGAAAGAGAACCTCTATGGCTATTTGCAGAATGGTCACATGTTTCAGGATGACAAGCCCATGTTTTATGTGTACCGTCAGACCATGAATGGCAGAGATCAGATTGGCCTCGTAGGTTTGGCTTCGGTAGATGAATACATGGACGGCATTATTAAGAAGCACGAGCTTACCCGCGCGGAGAAAGAAGCTGACCGCATCAAGCACGTAGATGCCTGCGATGCGCATCCGTCACCTGTATTTTTTACCTACAGGCACCAGGCAACTATTGACAGCACAGTAGCTAAAGTGATGGCTGCCAAAGCCCCGGAATATGACTTTGTGAGTGATGACGGCATTGGTCATAGCCTCTGGACAATGGATAATCCAGAAGATATTGCCACTATACAGGATGCTTTCGGCAAGCTTCCCTATCTTT
>DIMZ01000208.1:2781-4815 GCA_002425825.1 Cloacimonetes bacterium UBA5553
AGCACCGCAAGTGCCGCTAAGGTTGGATTGGTGCGCCGTGAGCAATTCCCGAACTACACCGGCGAAGAGGAATTTAACTTCTTTATGACGGTTATCTTCCCCGATAATCAACTGAAGATATTTGATTACAACCGCGCAGTAAAAGACCTGAATGGCAATAGCAAAGACGAATTCCTAAACAAGGTGGCGCAAAACTGGAATATAACTCCCATCCCCACAGGAACGGACTTCGCACCTGCAAGTCTGCATCAGGTAAGCATGTACCTGGATGGCGTGTGGTATAATATCAGCCCCAAAGCCGGAACCTGGGACGAAGCCAATGTAGTAGAGAATCTTGATGTATCCATCCTGCAAAATAACTTGCTGCATCCCATTTTGGGCATTGAAGACCCCCGCCGGGATAACAGGATTGATTTCATTGGTGGCATCAGGGGACTTGGCGAACTGGTGAAGCGTGTGGACAGCGGTCGCGAAGCTGTAGCCTTTGCCATGTATCCCACTTCGATGGACGAGCTTATCGGCATTGCCGATGCCGGTGAGATTATGCCCCCCAAATCCACTTGGTTCGAACCCAAACTGCGCAGCGGTCTATTTATCCACTTGCTAAAATGAAGAAATTCTATCTGGAAAGCCTGGGTTGCCCCAAGAATCTGGTGGATAGCGAGCACTTCGCGTCCATTCTGGGCAACGCAGGCTATCAGTTTACATCCAATGTGATTGGTGCCGACATAGTATTCATAAACAGCTGCGCCTTTCTTGCCAGCTCACTGGAAGAGCTGGAAGCCGTGATAGACACCGCCGTGGAGCTAAAAAAAGAAGGCAAAGCCGGCATGGTGATAGTCAGCGGTTGCGTTATGAACCGTCATGCTGATACCTATAAAGAAAGCTATCCCGAAGTTGATCATTGGATAGGCCTAAAGGATTTCAACGCTCTGGCTACTATCTTGGATAGCACTAACACCGAGCTGCGGGCACCCATCGAACCGGGATTTCATACCTATCTGCGTATCAGTGACGGCTGTGAGAACCACTGTTCTTACTGCAAGATACCATCCATCCGCGGTAAACTGCAAAGCGTGCCAATAGAAGAACTGGTAGCCGAAGCACGCAGACTTGCCAAGCGTCCGGTGCTATGCAAAGGTGGCGATGCCAGATACCCCAAAGAGCTAATTCTGATAGCTCAGGATAGCTGTTTGTATGGCATGGACATCTACGGAAGGCAAGCCCTTCCCGAACTGATAGCCAAACTGCACGAGATTCAGAGCTTTAGCTGGATTCGCCTGATGTATTTGCACCCGGATTACTTCCAGACAGAATGGATATCGCTATTTAAACGTTATTCCAAGCTCTTGCCATACTTCGAGATACCCGTCCAGCATAGTGAAACCCATATCTTAAAAGCCATGAACCGCCAAAAGAGCAGAGAAGAGCTAATCAACCTGTTTACTACAATAAAGCAAGAGCTTCCCGAAGCGGTGCTTCGTACTACCCTGATAACCGGCTTTCCCGGCGAGACAGCAAAGGACGAAAAAGCCTTAATGAGCTTTTTGGAAAGCGTACCGCTGCTTCAAATGGGCACCTTCGCCTATTCGCCGGAAGACGGCACTCCAGCATTTGATTTCCCGGAGCGTCCCAGCCCCAAGACCACAGAAAATCGCCAGAACAGGATTGAGACCATGTGGTATGAAATGCAGGAAGAACGCTTGCAAGCCTATGTTGACCAAAAGGTTAGCGTAATGGTGGAAGAAGCAGTGCAGGGCAAAAAAGGCGAGTATCGCGGTAGAGCCTGGTTTCAAGCTCCTGAGATTGATGGCGAAACCATCATTAGTGCTCAAAACCTGCATCCCGGAAACATTGTGGACGTGGTTATCGATGATGTTATCGGCAACACCCTTTTCGCAAGCCTGATTAAAGAGGATTAAGATGAATAAAAAAGTAGCCCTGACCGGCATAAAGCCCACCGGCATACCCCACATCGGAAACTATCTGGGGGCTATTGCTCCCGCCTTGAAGCTTTCGGAAAACTGCGAAGCC
>DIMZ01000208.1:4859-5024 GCA_002425825.1 Cloacimonetes bacterium UBA5553
GACCATCGAGATTGCCGCTGCATGGCTGGCTTCGGGACTGAATCCCGAAACCACCCTGTTCTACAGGCAATCCGACGTTCCCGAAACCTTTGAACTCTTAACCATCCTGCTGGCATTTACCCCCAAGGGGCTAATGAACCGGGCTCATGCCTACAAAGCGATGCT
>DIMZ01000160.1:0-807 GCA_002425825.1 Cloacimonetes bacterium UBA5553
CCTCCTATGGCAAGCCGCTCTCCGTTCCCCAGGGTGTGATAAACCTTATGACCCGCTTCGGCATGGAAGTGGTGCTGGCTCACCCGGAGGGCTATGATCTGCTGCCCGATACCCTGGTAACAGCAGAGCAGTTCGCCAAAGAAAGCGGTGGCTCATTCCGCAAAACCCACTCTATGGCCGATGCTTTTAAGGATGCCGATGTGGTGTATCCCAAATCCTGGGCACCCATGGCAGTTATGCAAGAGCGTACCAGACTGCTAAAGGGCGGAGACAAGCAAGGCTTGAAAGACCTGGAACAGCACTGCCTGGCAGAAAACGCCAAGCACATGGACTGGGAATGCACCGAAGAGATGATGAAACTCACCAAAGGCGGCAATGCGCTGTATGAACACTGTCTCCCTGCCGACATCAGCGATGTTAGCTGCACACATGGCGAAGTGGCAAAAAGCGTATTTGAACGCTATCGTCTGCACACCTATCAGGAAGCAGGATACAAGCCATTCGTGATAGCATCCATGATCTTTAATAGCAAGATACAGGCTGCTGCGGATAAGCTGAAGAGTTTCTTGTAGAGAATCATCAAAAAAGAGGGAAAGAGGAAAAGAGATAATGATCAATATGGTAGATGAGTTGTGCCACGAGATAATTGGAGCAAGCATTGAAGTGCATAAGTTATTCGGTCCTGGATTGCTTGAAAGGATATATAGCCAGTGTTTGTGTCGGGAGCTTACTTTGAGAGGTTTGTCCTACAATACCGAAGTGCCTATTCCTTTGATTTATAAAGGGACGCAGCTCGACATCACTTTC
>DIMZ01000160.1:851-3689 GCA_002425825.1 Cloacimonetes bacterium UBA5553
TTGTGGAGCTAAAGTCTGTTTTAGAAATGAACCCTATCTTCGAAGCGCAACTGATCAGTTACTTAACCCTATCCAAGAAACCCACAGGTTTGCTTATTAATTTTAACGTCCCTGTGCTGAAGAATGGAATTAAACGGTTATTCCCCAAGCAAGTACCAGAAAGCGTTGCTTTGTGAGTACCTCTTTTCCTCTTTCCCTCTTTTTTAAGTCTTTTTAATATAAGGAGAAATAAATGCCAAAACTAATCACAACCACCAACCTCAGCATCGCTGCCAAGACCGCGGCACGCTGTAAGCAACAGGGGATAATTCTCCCCACCATTCGTCAACAAATGCACCCCGAAACCATCCCCGCCGATATTCAAGCAAAGCTAAAACCCATCGGATTATGGGATGTAAATCCGCTAAATCTCTTCCGGATCACCTGGAAGAACGACATCAATACCGGACTATTCGGAAAGCCAAACTACTTCGAAATCCCATCCTCAGTTAGCGGTGTGAAAGCCCGCATCATAGGATTGGTGGGCAAATACTTCCCCACAGGTGCACACAAGGTGGGAGCTGCCTACGGATGCCTTGCCCCGCGTTTGGTTAGCGGCAGCTTTGATCCCGACATCCACAAAGCCGTTTGGCCATCCACGGGTAATTATTGCCGTGGCGGTGCCTTCGATTGCGCTCTGCTGAACTGCCCTGCAGTTGCCATATTACCCGAAGAAATGAGCCAGGAACGCTTTACCTGGCTAAAAGAAATCGGTGCGGAAGTATTCGCCACCCCCGGCTGCGAATCCAACGTTAAAGAAATTTACGACAAGTGTGCCGAGCTGCGGCTTGACCCGCACAACATTATCCTGAACCAATTCGATGAACTTGGCAATCCCTTCTGGCACTATCATGTAACCGGAAACGCCATTCAGGAAGTATATGAGCTGCTAAGAACAAAAGATAGCCGTCTTAGCGGATACGTTAGTGCCACCGGCAGTGCAGGCACCATTGCCGCAGGTGACTACCTTAAAACCCTTCATCCGCTTATGAAAACCACTGCCAGCGAAGCCTTCGAATGCCCAACCCTGCTAAATAACGGCTTCGGCGGACATCGCATAGAAGGCATAGGCGACAAACACATCCCCTGGGTGCACAATGTTCGCCACACCGATGCCGTAGCTGCTATTCGCGATGAGGACTGCATGCGCCTGCTACGCTTGTTCAACGACCCCGCAGGCTTAGCCTACCTAAGCAAAGAGGGCGTGGACGCCAAGAGCGTGGAAGATTTATCCCTGCTTGGCATCTCGTCAATTGGCAACCTGCTTTCGGCTATCAAGATGGCAAAGTATTTCGAATACAACGAAGACGACATCATCTTCACTATGTTCACCGACTCCGCCGAGATGTATCTCTCCCGCATCGACGAACAAAATGCCGAAAAAGGCGCATACAACGAACTTCAAGCCGCGCTCGACCGCGAAGCTGCTATTAAGGCACAATATACCGATAACTTCCTTGAGCTTAGCTATCAGGATAAAAAGCGCATTCACAACCTGAAGTATTACACTTGGGTGGAGCAACAAGGCAAAACCTACGAAGAGATTAATGCCCAATGGGAACCGCAGTACTGGGTAGAAACCTTCGAAAACAATCTGGACGAACTGGATAGGGCAATAGAAGCCTTCAATGCCATGTAATAGTATCGTAGCCATCATCCTTGCTTCTGGCAAGGGAACCCGCTTCGGCATGCCTAAGGCGGAAGCGGGTTTGGATGGCATCAGCTTTCTTGAGCGAATACAAACCAGTTTGAGCAAGGCTGGCATTAGCCGCATTGTGGTGGCGGATAGCTATAATAGCCCCGATATGCTGGCAACCCTGCGTCTCGCCGTGGCAGACATTATGCTGCTAGAAGGCGATTCCGGTGCTGCCAATGCCTACCTTATTCACCCCGTGGATTTTCCCTTTGTGCTGCCCGAAACCATTATTGAGCTTGCCAAAGCCCATCAGGCTAACCCCAATGCCGTAATCCACCCCACCTGTAATGGCAGACGCGGACATCCAATTATTATCCCCGCCGGACTTAATCTGCTGGTTGACGACGAGGGTAAGGGTCTGCGCGAAGTGATAGCCAAAAACCAGCTTATGCATATCGACATCCCTGTTACTGACATAGGGGTGATAAGCAACATAAACACCAAGGAAGACTTAAGCACATGGATGCAAAAGAATTAATCTTTGAACGCCACAGCGTTCGTAGCTTCTCCTCCGATCCTATACCCAAAGAGGCATTAGCCGACATTCTGGAAGCTGGACGCTTGGCTCCCTCAGCTCAAAACAAACAGCCCTGGCGTTATCTGGTATTCACAGAAAGTGATAAGATTCAAAAGCTTGCCCTGAATTGCGGACTAATCGGGCTGTCCAATTTCTTTATCCGCAAAGCTCCCTGCCTGATAATTGCCTGTGCAGATACCAAGGCTAACCTTAAGCTGAACGGGCAGGATTATTACCTGGTGGATACCGCCATTTCCTTTCATCAGATGATGCTGATGGCGCGTAGCTACGGCATTGAAAGCTGCTGGCTTGCGGCATTTTCCGAAAAGAAACTGCGTAGCTATCTGGATATCCCAACCTCCTGGCGCATTGTGGCACTTGCTCCCTTCGGATATCCGGCAGAAAAAAAGAGCACTTACAGCAAAATGGTTAGCAGCTTTGCGGGGAGTGATAGCCGCAAGCCACTTAGCGACATTGTGCAGTTTCGATAAACACAGAATTATCAGCACAATAAAGCCTTTATCTTTATAACGCTCATGCCTCGCAATGCCTTTGTTTATCAGGCCTTCCCTGCTGCTTCCTTGCT
>DIMZ01000160.1:3715-5501 GCA_002425825.1 Cloacimonetes bacterium UBA5553
ACAAGGCGAGATATATAACAATAGCAAGGGTTTAGGGAAAGGCGCAACATCTTTAGCACAGGGACTACATAAGAGCTTATTATCTAATAGGATATCATTAAGAAAAGCCTTGCAACGGATGTTAGCATTTGCCAACTCCTCTCTTGGGCAAGATGCTTGAGATTGTGCAACGTCTTGTTGCGCAAACAGTGATGTTAATTAGTGGTTTTTATTGACACGAAACTCGAAGTCTATTTTATTGGCTGTGATGAAATGATCAGATCGGGAGGTGTATATTATGATAAGCAATTATAAACTAATCGAAACTCAAGACTACGCTTACAGGAAAAACAAGTACTATTTGTATTTGGGGGACTCGAAAAGCGTCTTGAGCAAANNCAATTCTGTAGATTTAATAATTACATCACCCCCATATTCAGATCAACGCAAAAAAACATATGGTGGCATTCCTGCCAGTGACTATGTTGATTGGTTTTTGCCAATATCAGCTGAATTGCTTAGGATTGTAAAACCTACAGGCACCTTTATATTAAACATCAAAGAAAAGGTGGTAAATGGAGAGCGAAGTACTTATGTAATAGAACTGATATTGGAAATGAGGAAACAAGGCTGGTTATGGACAGAGGAATTCATCTGGAATAAAAAAAACTGTTATCCCGGAAAATGGCCAAATAGGTTTCGCGACAGTTGGGAGAGATTGCTTCAGTTTAACAAAGACAGACATTTCTTCATGAACCAAGATGCCGTTAAGGTTCCAGTAGGTGATTGGGCACAAACACGACTCAAAAACCTTTCGGAAACAGATAGAATACGTGATAATGCCCGAAACAAGAGTGGTTTTGGTAAGAATGTATCGAATTGGATTGGAAGAGATATGGTGTATCCAACTAATGTTCTGACCTTAGCTACAGAGTGTTATAATAAAAACCACAGTGCAGCATTTCCTCAAGACCTACCAGAGTGGTTCATTAAACTATTCACTAAAGAACATGATATGGTACTTGATCCATTCTTAGGTTCGGGTACCTCCATTATGGCAGCCGAGAAGCTAAACAGGAGTTGTATCGGTATAGACATTGTACCGGAGTATATAGAACTGACCATGAATAAACTGGATAAGCTTGGCTTATTCCTAAATGAAAAGGAGGGCTTCTATGAATCAATTATCTATTGAAGATATTAGCAAATATGTAGAGCAGAATATCAAGAAATTTCACGATAGCCGTTTACACAGTCTTGAGAAAGTTGATCTGAAGAAGTTACTTACCAGAAGGAACCCATATCTCTTTAAGGTAAAGAACTTAAACATTGCGGGAGAGCTTGTTAAAGGAATATTAGAAGCACATGTCAGTTCAAGCGAAGAAACAATATTCGGGGACTGGTTGGAGGGACTTGCTATTTATATTAATAAATGTGTTTATGGTGGCAAGAAGTCATCAGCAGCGGGTATTGATTTGGAGTTTGAGAATGATGGGATTAGGTATTTAGTGAACATTAAATCAGGGCCTAATTGGGGGAATTCGAGTCAAATAAAGAGAATGAAGCAAGATTTTGATACTGCGAGGAAAACTTTGGGGACTTCAAAGTCCAAGATCCAAGTTGTTGCTGTTAATGGTTGCTGCTATGGTAAGAGTTCAGATGAGCTAAAAAGCGGTAATTACTATAAGTATTGTGGTCAGAAATTCTGGGAGTTTATCTCAGGTGAAAAAAGCCTATACATAGATATTATAGAGCCTCTCGGAACCAAAGCTAAGGAAAGAAACGCTGAGTTTATGGACAGATACTC
>DIMZ01000160.1:5514-15263 GCA_002425825.1 Cloacimonetes bacterium UBA5553
TCAAAGAGTTTTGCACGGAAAAAGGGAAGATAGATTGGTCCATGATAGTTAAGCTCAATTCCTCGTACGATAAAGCAACTAAAGAAAAACCCAAACAGTGCAAAGTTGCTAGGAAGAATGAGCCAAACTAACAATGAGAAAAGAAGATGCCTGTTTCGGAGATTGTATTCTATCAGAAGGAACAGATGCAACAAGATAGGATTTACTGAAATCGACGAGAACAATAGGGAGATGAGGGAATGAATGTTGACTATATATCGCAAGTACTTAAGAACAGCTTGCAACAGAAGTTTCAGAATTACAATCCTGAACTATCCTATATGCCCTTTCACACAAGGCTACTTGGGAAAGATAGGCTTGCACTGCATTCATTTATCCATTCTCTAAACACTAGCTTTCGAACCAGCATATTTGAGCCTGTAGCAAAGGCTCTTGGAGAAGATAGATTTGAATATGCTATGTCGCAGCAGGTAGCCGGACGTGTGATTTCTTCTTATGCTCAAGGTGTTATACAAGAGATTATGGACGGCCTATCCACAGCAGCAACAAGCCCCTGTAAACCTGATGAGATACAGGCGATTCGTAAAGTTTGTAAGTCTGGAGAAATGCGCAATGTAAATCTTACTAAAGTTGATTTGAAGCTTGTAGATAAAAGTGGTGCAATTTACTTAATAGATATCAAAACCGCAAAGCCAAATGCAGGTGGCTTTAAAGAATTTAAGAGAACTCTCTTAGAATGGGTAGCGGCAACCTTGGCAGAAAACCCCAAAGCGGATATTCAAACCCTGATAGCCATTCCTTACAATCCTTATGAACCGCAGCCATACAGCAGATGGACTATGAGGGGAATGTTAGACCTGAATTATGAGCTGAAGGTTGCCAAAGAGTTTTGGGATTTCGTAGGTGGAGATGGTGCATACGAAGACTTGCTTGATATATTTGAACGAGTTGGTNNAGATGCCTACTTTGCTCGATTTGTGAAAAGGGCTTAGTTTATCATAAGCATGTTTCACTGGCGTAGGTATATGGTAGCAGATATTCTTTTGGCAAAAGAACCCATATCGCCACATAGCTGTAGGAATGAGTGTACTCATCAAGGCGATATTGACTCCTGAAGTTGGTATCGCTGGAGTCCATAAGGCATCTTGAGATAGACCAAGAACGTTAATTCGGGGACGCCTGATCGACCCCAGACTCAGTAACCCCACCCCCAGCACTTCCACACCTCGACAGCATCTATCAGAAAGCTGGTATGTAGCTTTCAAAAAGATATTGCTTGACTGATTTTGCGCGCTTACAGAGCTTTGCCTTAGTTCTTGCATATCTATAGCATACCAGTGCAATACCGGATTGGGAGTACCGATGAAATTCAATATCACCATAATCATTGCTTTGTTCTTTGTGTTTCAAATATCGCTATTAGTTGCTCAAACCCCGCATATAACTACCTATAGCAGCGGGAGAAATGTGCTGTGCACAGCAAACGAAGGCGATTGGCTGTGGATTGGCACCGATGGTGGACTGGTGAAGCTGAATAAAAGCACAAATGCCATGCAATTTTATAACACTCACAATTCTGCCCTTCCCGATAATCAGATTAACTGCATAAGCATCGACACAGCTGGCAATAGATGGTTGGGCACACCATCCGGCTTACTGAACTTTACAGGTGATGAATGGCAAGAGCACGACCTTAGCTGGATAGGGATAGTGAATCAGAACATCTACAGCATAAGCACCGACACTGCAGGTGTGCTTTGGCTTGGAACCAAAGACGGCATTATTGAATACAGCGGTGGAATGGGAGCCCTGCACTCTTCGCCGCTTATGAACCTTCAGGCAAATTACATAAGCGGAATCGTTATAGATAATAACAACGTGAAATGGATTGCCTGCAATAGCAGTCCGATAGATGCAGGCGGCAATGGGCTGATAAGCTTTGATGGAGAGAACTGGAACAGGTATAACACCAGCAATAGCGGAATACGCAGCAACTACATCAGCAGTCTGGCTATAGGTAGTGGCGGCCGGCTTTGGATGGGTCATCCTGCCAAGGTGGGTCAGTATAACACTCCTGCCGCGGGGGGAATCAGTAGTTTTGACGGCACAAACTGGCAAAGCTATGATGAACAGAACACACCCATGCTAAGCAAGCATATTCTGTCCATCGCCTGTAACGCCAGTGGCACTGTGTGGGCGGGAACTGCTCTGGGGCTATTGAAATATACCGGCGATAGCTGGACGCTGCATCAGGCACCGGGCAGTTATAGCCAAAACAGTGCTTTTAGCTGGATTGGCATAGACGGTGTCAACACCCTGTGGCTGGGCGATGGAAGTGGCAAAGCCAACGGCTTGCTGAAGCTTGTTGGCAATAACTGGAGCATGATAAATCCCTCTAACTCCGCACTAAATGCGAATAACGTGAAGTGCCTGAGCGTAGATGCTAATAACCGTAAGTGGATTGGTATGACCGTATTGGGAGAACTAATCAGCATTGACGGGGCAAACTGGCAGAATATGAACCTCTATGATATGGGGGTTGCGTATGGGCAGGTGAATAGCGTTGCCTTCGATAATGCGGGGAAGATGTGGCTAAGCGTTGGCAATAAATTGATCTGTAAGGATGGAGATATCTGGACTACCCACTTAAGTTACTTTACAGACTTAGGTCAGATATGCATCGATGCCCAGAATGTGATTTGGGTGGCTGTGTATGATGAGCCTAATCTGGGAGTATATGGCGGGTTGCTACGCTATGACGGACAGAATATGCAGATATTTAATGACGACAATTCCGGCATGCCGGGACGACGCATAAAGCACGTTGTTGCCAGCAGCACCGGCGATATTTGGGTAAGTGTTTTCGGCTATGATGGCACGGCATTGGGACTTAGCCGTTATAGTGCACAAAGCTGGACGAACTTCAATACTAGCAATTCCCTTATGCCCAGCAACCAGATAAACTGCCTTGCCATTAGCTCACAGAATGTTTTGTGGGCAGGAACGCCGAGCGGTTTGCTGCGTCGCATCGGGAGTGCGTGGACGATTATGAGCACCGGTAATTCCGGCTTACCGGCAAATGATGTGCGTGCCATAGCGATAGATAGCGACAACAGGCTCTGGGTATCTGCGTGTTATTATCATCCCCAGTTTGATAAAACCGCCTCTATACTGGCGTGCATGGAAGGCTCTGCCTGGACAGTGTATAGTGATGTGATACCTCGCGGAAGGTATTGCGACATAATTGGCACAGATACATTGGGGAATAAGTGGTTGGCTTCCAGTTCAGATGCGCTTGGGATAATAGATTTTCATGAAGTTCCCGTTAGCAATGAAGATAATCTTCAGGCTGCTATTGATCCCTTTGGTCTAAGCAGCTATCCCAATCCCTTCCGGCAGCAAACTGCCATCAGCTTTACACTTGCAAAAGCCGGAGCAGTGGAACTGGCTATCTATAATAGCAAAGGACAAAAGATTAAAAGCCTATACAATGCCAGTTTGCCTATGGGAGCGCAGAGAATAGAATGGGACGGAACAGACGATAAGGGACAAGCAACCGGGCAGGGGCTATACCTATACCGCTTGCAAAGCATGAGTGCGGTTAGCACGGGTAAACTAATCAAGCTGAAATAAGCAATTGCCGGATAAAGCCGGCGAATGAGGTGTGAAATGATCAAAATATTAGCATTGCTTCTTGTATTATGTTTTGGAATATCAGGATTGATGTTTGCAGGCAAAAGCATTAATCCGAGTGACTTTTGGACAGGTTCATATTGTGTGCAAAGTAGTGTGGTAACTCCTGCTGACAAAGCCACAGCCATACGTGCCAAAGTAGATGGGAAATGGAATAACTACAAGTTAGTGCCCTTTCCAGAAGCTTTTTGGGACTGGAATAGAAGCAGAAGACAGGAGTATCTGGATATCTTTAGGGAAATGCTGGAGAAAGGCTCGGAAGCTTCGCGTAAACCTCAGCTTTCAGGTCCGCATAACGGAATGGTTGCCACCTATGGTGCTGCCCGCAAGGATAGTGCCTTTAAGCTGAATAATGCCGTGAAGGGAATGGGATTTTTGCCCAAAGCTGAGAGAATGAACGAGCTAATCTCACTGCTGGAGGCAAGCATGGATGCGCCATTGGCAGAGAAGCTGGCAGTGCTGGACAGCCTGTATAGCCATGCAGAAGATGTGTTTGCAGCCGATCGCATGGCATCGCTGGAGCTGTATTCTGAGCCGGGATATACCACTCAGACATTCCTGAATCAGATGGTAAACCCAGCCNNAATAGCCCGCTTGTTACATCCGGATAATCCTAAGCTAAGCGAGTATGAAAGACAAGCCTGCAAATATGTGAACCTTATTCACAGCTATTTTCACGGTAAGTTCCCGCGGGACTACATAACCGTGATATATTATAGCACAGAAATATACGACAGTTCACCGGGCAGACCGGACGCCCGTGGAACCAAGATAAGCCCATAGAGGATTTATGAACTTCGACGACTATACAATATATGACGAATTAGAAAATGAGCAGGATAGCTGGGAACAGCTAGAAAAGGTAGAGAAAACTGCCTTTATTGCTGCTCTGGTAAGACAGGGTGAAACAGAAGCCGAAACGCAAGATACACTGGCAGAAATGCAACGTCTCGCCGATACGGCAGGCATTGAAGTGCTCGGCAGCTACACCCAAAAGCGTAACTTCCCCGAACGCAGCACCTTTTTTGGCAAAGGCTTCTTAAGCGAACTTAGCCATAAGATGATGCAGGCTCAAGCAGAACTGCTGATAGTGAATGAAGAGCTTAGCCCAGTGCAAGGTAGAAACATAGAGAAGACTTATGGTATAAAAGTAATAGACCGAACCGAGGTTATCCTTAGCATCTTCCACGATCATGCCCGCACCAGAGAAGCCAAGCTGCAAGTGCGGCTGGCGGAGTTGGAATATCAATTGCCGCGCCTGAAAAGGCTTTGGGGACACTTCGACAAAGAACGCGGCGGTGCCAGAAGTGCCGGCGGCTCTGCTTCACGCGGAATGGGCGAAAAGCAATTGGAAATAGACAAACGCCTCATACGCACCAACATCACTAAGATAAACAACGCCATTGCCCGCATAGCACACCAAAAGGAAACACAGCGGAAACAGCGAGACAAAACCAAGAAGATATGCCTGGTAGGCTATACCAATGCAGGGAAATCTACTCTGTTTAACAGACTTACCAATGCTGGAGTATTGGTGGAGGACAAGCTGTTTGCCACGCTGGATTCTACATCCCGGCAGCTAAAGCTAAGCACAGGCAATCCAGTGGTATTATCAGACACGGTGGGCTTTATCTCAAAGCTTCCGCATCACTTGGTAGCATCATTCAAAGCTACGTTAATGGAAGTTCAGGATGCCGACTTACTGCTGCATACTGTTGATGTAGCAGATGACCGCTTCGAATACTACATTCAGGAAGTGAATAGCGTTCTCACTCAGATAAGGGCAATTGGTATCCCGCAGATAATCGTGTTTAACAAAACAGACCTGTTAAACGATCAATACCTAAGCTTGCTAGTTCGTAGATTCCCGGAAGCAGCATTCATTTCCGCAAGTGAAGATGTAAACATCGACACACTGGTGGCAAAGATTGAGGCACGGGTATTGGGAAACTCGCAGGTAAAGCTGCTTCTGCCCTATGATAAAGCTGCACTTGTATCCCGCCTGCATGAAATTGGCAGCGTGATCTCCGAGGAGTATAAAGAAGACGGCATCCACCTAAGCGTAATGATTAGCGCGGATGACGTCTATATAATTAAGGACTATTTAGTCTAAAACGTGTTTACAACACAGGGGATAACCAGATCGGCTTCTGTGGCTTGAACTACTTCTTCCACAGTAAGCCCTTCTGCTATCTCACACAGCACCAATCCCTCTTCGCGAAGCTCCATTACAGCCATATCGGTAATAATTACACTTACCTTGCCCTTGGCGGTTAATGGTAGATTGCATTTCTTCAGCACCTTGGGATTGCCGTATTTGTCGCAATGCTCCATGGCAACTATCACTTTTTTGGCACCAGTTACCAAGTCCATAGCACCGCCCATGCCGGGAACCATCTTGCCGGGAATCATCCAATTCGCCAGGTTACCTTCCTGATCCACCTGCAATGCGCCTAACACGGTGATGTCTATGTGTCCGCCTCTAATAATGGCAAAGCTGGTAGCAGAATCAAAATAGCTTGCTCCGGGAAGAGCAGTAATGTAGCCACCACCTGCATTAACGAGGTCTTTGTCTTCGCTTCCGGCGGGTGGATTGGGGCCAACTCCAAGCATGCCATTTTCGCTTTGGAATACTACATGCACTCCGGGCGGGATGTGGTTAACCGCTTCTGTAGGCAAGCCTATGCCGAGATTTACATAATCTCCATCTTTCAGCTCTTTGGCTATGCGTGCGCCAATCATCGCTCTTTTATCGTTTGCCATGTTTACACCTCTCCGGTTTTAAGGATGTAGTTTACGAACACACCGGGACAGCATACCTGCTCCGGATCAAGCTCGCCAATTTCTACTATCTCATCCACTTCGGCAATGGTAATCTTTCCCGCCATCGCCATGATGGGATTGCTGTTTCGTGAAGTTTTACTAAAGGTAAGATTACCCAGTTTATCGGCTTTGTGAGCGCGGATAATGGCAAAGTCGGAAGCAATGGCAGGCTCAAGGATATAGTCCTTACCGTCCACATTAACTATCTGCTTGCCTTCTTCCACCACAGTACCAAGTCCGGTTGGGGTTAATATTCCGCCCAAGCCTGCACCGAAGGCACGCACACGCTCCATCAGGGTTCCTTGCGGCACCAGTTCAATCTCTATCTCACCGGCATTCATCTGGGCTTGAATGGCTTTGTTGGTTCCCAAATGCGATACCTGCGCACTTTTCACCAATCTATTCACCACCAGTTTACCTACACCGCGGTCTTCCCAGTCGGAAGCGATAACAATGATGTGCAAGTCGCCTATCTTCTGCTCTACCAAAGCATCAATTATGCTTTCGGGTGCGCCGGCAGCCAGAAACCCACCAATAGCTACTCTACTTCCTGGTTTTATCATGGCAGCAGCCTTAGCGGCAGTTATTTGTTGTACCATGCTAACTCCTTTTTATGTTTAATATTATGTAAACTTTAGTGTCTTGCCTAAAACAGGTCGAACAGTAATTCGCGCGTTGCAGGCACATTCTCAATCGGTTCAATAAGGCTGCGGTAGTTATTAAAGAACGCTGTGCCGATTACGGGATCAAACTGCGTAGCCATATTGTCCATAATCTCCAGCCCCGCTGAATAGGGGTCAAGATTCATTCTATAGGGACGCTGGCTGGTCATTGCATCGTAGGAATCGGCTACTGTAACAATTCGAGCTAAATGCGATATATCCTCACCTTTCTTGCCATAGGGATAGCCATTTCCGTCGAACCATTCATGATGTTGCAGGATTATGTCATGCACTGGGGCAGGTAAGCCTATTGGCCCAATTATCCGCTCGCCGATAATGGGGTGCTGTTTTACAATTTCATATTCGGACAGGGTTAGCGACTGCTCTTTGCTTAAAAGTGAATTATAGATGCCAATCTTGCCCAGGTCGTGTAGCAGTGCTCCGATTCGCAGCAGCTTCAGTTCTTCTATGTCCAGCTTCAGCAGCTTTCCCAACATTATGCTGAATACGGTTACCCTTTCGGAGTGACCGCGAGTGTAAATATCGTTTGCCTCCATGGCATAAACCATGGCATGGATGGTGTTCNNTCAGATAGTGCTTTTCCAGCTTGCTCTTCGCGGCTATAAGCTCAGTGGTTCGTTCTTCCACCAAGCTTTCCAGATGGTTACGGTAGTTTTCATTCTGAACCAGCAGGATATTCTTTTGCAATGCTTGCTTCACTGCCACATGCAGCTCGGAAATTTCAAAAGGCTTACGCAGGAAATCAAAGGCACCTAATTGAATAGCCTTGCGCATTTTATCCTGATCAGCCTCACCGGTCATAAGGATAACAGGCAAGTTTGGATCCAGCTTCACCACCAAATTCAGCACATCCAGACCACTTAAGCCCGGCATGGTTACATCTGAGATCACTAAATTAAAGATATTGTTCTGCAGCAGATCCACGGCTTCTTTCGGGTCACTGCAAACTGTTATCTGATAGGTAGGCTCGTTTCTAAGGCTCATGCGAACGCAATCCAGCATAGCTGTCTCGTCGTCTATCACCAATATTTGTCTTTTATTATTCATTCTCTATTGCTCGCTATCCGAATATGTCTGCTTGTTGTTCTGGGGTGGATATCTGTTTCATGCATTCTGCGTTGTTAAAGGTAATCTTACTCATTTTGGGGCTAACGGGATACATCTGAAGGTTGATGTCATTATCAGGCGTTAATAGTGGGCAAAGGGTGGCAATATCCTGCACGCTGGGATTCAGCCATGTATTTCTGGTACGAGGGCTTAGCAGCAATGGCATTCTATCGTGAATATGCCCCACAACGTTATTCGCCATAGTGGTAATAATGCCGAGAGACGGAATGAAGCTTCCATCTGGGCTTTCCCAGGTGTCGTATATGCCTGCCATGTATATTAAGTCATCTCCCACTGCATGAATAAAATATGGCTGCTTATCTGCCTTTCGCCATTCATAAAAGCCATTGGCAGGGATTATGCACCTGCGGCGCAGGAATGATACCTTAAAACTGGGCTTTTGGGTGATGGTTTCGCTGCGGATGTTTATTAGGGCATGGGCGGGAACTTCCTTCATCCATGATGGAATCAGACCCCAACGAAATGAGCCCATATAACGAATATTATCTTTGGCTACAACGGCGGACACGGTGTGCGTAGGCGCTACATTAAATGAAATCTCCGTCTGCTCGGAATTGCTGATAATCTTCAGCTCATCCTGCAATTTCTTCAGTTCTTTATATACTATCACTTGGGCAAAACGTCCGCACATCAAAACTCCTTTGCTGTTGACAAGATTTATCACCCCTACAATTCATGCAACATATTTTTACGCCATGTTCCCAAAACACTCTACAGCAGGATTAAGATGATGAAATTCGATATCGACGCCGTTATGCACAAACTGGGAGAGCACTTCGAGGCAGTTAAAACGCCCATTGTTGATCTTATCCAGATTCAAACCCAAGAGCCTTTTAAGGTGCTGCTTGCCACCATCTTAAGCGCAAGGACAAAGGACGAAACCACTGCACGCGCAGTGGCAAAGCTATTTCAGAAAGTAAATGAGCCAAACGACTTAGATGCTCTCAGCATAGAAGAGATAGACAGCATGATTTGGCAAGTGGGCTTTCACCGGGAAAAGGCAAAGCACCTAAAGGCACTGCCCAGGGTATTAAATGAACGCTTCGGAGGAGCTATCCCCAGTGAGATTGATGACCTCCTGCTGTTGCCCGGAGTGGGGCGCAAAACAGCCAATCTGGTGCGCACCGTTGCCTTTTCATTGCCCGCGATATGTGTGGATGTGCATGTACATAGAATCTGTAACCGCTGGGGATACATAAAAACAGAAACTCCACTAGAGAGTGAAATGGCACTAAGGGCAAAGCTGCCTCAAAAGCATTGGCAAAACATAAATTCATACGTTGTTGCTTTTGGTCAAAACCTCTGTAAACCTCGCAAACCGGATTGCATGAATTGCCCAATCTCCGACTATTGTAAGCGGATTGGGGTAGAATAGTTCCCTGTTGCCAGGTGAAATTACACTACAATTACGCATGAAATACG
>DIMZ01000160.1:15310-20133 GCA_002425825.1 Cloacimonetes bacterium UBA5553
ATGCGTATTTCATCCGTAATTCGAGCAAGGAATCCCTTGACTATTTTGATGCCCCAAAATTTCGTTCACCCTGTGACTTGATGGTGCTTATCAAGGTAATAGGGAATTCCGTTAAATTCGGAAGCGGTCTCCGCCACTGTAAGCAGCAAACAGGCTAAAGCCGTCACTGTAAAATATGGGAAGACGGTTTTATGGCTTCGTAATAGAAGCAGCCGCTGCAAGCCAGGAAACCTGCCACAAGTTTGGACGATGCCTACGGGGAAATGGGCAAAATCCAAAAACGTTCATCTCAAGTCACAATAATAATTCGAGGTGAACACAATGAACAACAAGCTATTAGCGTCCTTTATCCCCAAAACACACTTAGTAGCATTTATGCTATTTGTCGGCTGCTTAGCCCATGCGGAAATTCTATATGTGGTAAATTCGCAGTCCCGAACCCTTAGCCGTATCGACACTGTCAGTGATGCCGTAAACAACAGCTTTGCCACCCTGGGTAATGTGCCCAATAAGATTGTGGTGGATGAGAACTATATCTGGTCGGTTAATTCCGGCGACAATGCCGTGCAAAAAATCTCGCGTGCTACCGGTGCAAGCCTGACAAATATCCATCTGGGTAATGGCAGCAATCCCTGGGACGCTGTAAAGCATGAAGACAACCTGTATGTAAGCGGGTTGTTTACTGGTAAAGTGTATAAGGTGGATACCATTAGCGGCAGCGTAAGCGCAAGCGTTAATGTTGGTACCGCACCCGAAGCCCTGCTGGTGATGGGCGACAGGCTATACGTTAGCAATGCGGGAAATTATGCCCAAAACTATGCCGGTAGCTCTGTTTCGGTTATCGACCTGGCAAGCTTCACGGTGGTGGCTACTATCCCGGTGCACAAAAACCCGCAGTATCTGGCAGCCTATAATGGGCTATTGCATGTGTCTTGCACGGGGAATTGGACAGATGTGGGCGGGGCTATCTGCATTATCGACCCAGAAAGCAATAGCCTGATCCATACCATTGAAGTAGGCGGCACCCCCGGCTGTATCTGGATTCAAGGTGCTGAGCGTGCGCTGGTGGCAGATAGCAATGGTGCAAGTCTGTTCAGCTATAATCCCGTTAGTTATAGTCTGCTGCATGGAAGCTCAAATCCCATCGCCAATGGCGGCTCGGAGATTGTGGGGAATGGCCACATGGTTGCTGTTCTTAGTCCGGCATGGGGCGGTAATGGCACTGTGAAGCTGCTAAATACAGACCTGAGCGCAAACAAGCAATACACGGTGGGCTTGATGCCTACAGACATGAAGCTGGGGCTTAGTGCCAGTTCTAATGATGATTTGGTGATGCAGGTTAGTAGTATAGCTGCATATCCAAATCCGGTGAGACAAGGTGCCAGCCTGAAGTTTGCAGGTAATGAATCTATGCGCGGAACGCTGAATATCTATAACCTGAAAGGGCAGGTAGTGGCAAAATACGACATAAACGGTAAAAGCCTTGAGTTGCCCAGGCCGAATCTTCCCAGCGGTATATATCTCTATAGGCTGCAGGATGAGCACAACGGAAAGCAGCAGTGTAGCGGAAAGTTTATGGTGCTAAACTAAGCAAGGTTGCATAAAGCCTTTGTAGCAGCTCACAACAGAATTGTATTGACACTTACACAGCCATTGTGAGCTTGGTTCACAATACATAAATAAGAAAACGGATGGAGTCGCCGTGACCGAAACAAGATTTTTCCGGGTACACTCGGTAAAGATAGCACTATATGGCATTATGGCCATGCGTGCCCCCCTATGCGTTGATGATGAGGAGGTTTTAGCTAAGCTTTTCGCATTCAGCGCAACATTGACACCTCTTATTTAGCAAGCATTATCAGCACTGCATATTCCACTTTCAAAGCCAGACTCCGCTTTGATATCTTTAGCCCACGATTTTATCGGGGCGAATGCGCGTTGCTGTGTGCTTGCAAGCGAAACACTATCCCAAGATTAAGAAAATAAGAGGTATATAAAAATGCAAGCACTTGGACGACAAATACTGGTAGAATTCTACGACTGTGATCACGAGATATTAAAAGACGAGAAATACATTTCCGCAGCCATGATAGAAGCCTGCAAGATTGGCATGGCAACCGTGGTGGCACACACCTTTCACAGCTTTAGCCCCTATGGCGTTAGTGGAGTAGTGGTAATAGCCGAATCTCATGTATCCATCCACACCTGGCCGGAATATGGTTATGCGGCAGTTGATATCTTCACCTGTGGCGAAACCATAGAGCCCTGGAAGCTGTTTCATTACTTGAAAGATGCACTGAAGAGCAAGCATGCCAGCAATATGGAAATGAAGCGCGGGCTCTTTGATACCGGCGAAGAAAAGCTACTGCACAAGCCTATGGGAGCATAGCATGAAGAATTGGCACATAGATTATCATAGTCCCCACCGTGGGCTTGGCTTTGAGGTGTCAGAGCTGCTATATTCCGAGCGCAGCCAGTATCAGGAGATAAAGATTGTGCAAACTCCTGAGTTTGGCAAGGTGATGCTTTTGGATGGCGTGTTGATGTTAACTGAAGCCGATGAATTTGTATATCATGAAATGCTCTGTCATCCGGCAATGATCAGCCATCCCCATCCCAAAAAAGTGCTAATTATCGGTGGGGGAGATTGCGGTACCTTGAAGCGGGTGCTGGAGCATAAATGCGTAGAGCAAGTGGTGCAGGTGGAGATAGACGAGATGGTTACCCGAGTGTCTAAAAGCTATTTTCTNNAGCCGATGACCCACGCGCGGAGCTTATCTTTGGCGATGGCATAGCTTACCTGAAGCAAGGCGGGCATTCCTTCGACGTGATATTGATAGATTCCACCGATCCCGTTGGCCCTGCCGAAGGGCTGTTCCGCAGAGAGTTCTTAGCAGATTGCCGTAGTGCTTTGGGCGAAGACGGTATTCTGTGTCTGCAATGCGAAAGCCCGTGGATAAAGTCTTTGCAGCCTGTAATCAGCCAGGTTCATGCCGACCTGAAGGCTCTGTTCCCAATAGTAGCAGCCTACACCGCAGCTATTCAGACCTACCAGGCGGGACTCTGGATGTTCCAGTTAGCTTCCAACAAGTATGAGCCTCTTGCTGCCGATGCCGATATGCAGATTAGCTCCCGCAACCTGAACTGCAGCTATTATAATGCCGGGTTGCATCATGCGGCTTTCATGCTGCCAAGCTTTGTAAAAGAGCTATTGTAAGGGCTGTAAAGTAACGTTTCCTCTACACTATAAGCCCCTGCCAAAGAAGCATATTTGCTAAATGCAGTGTATGTTTCAAGATTTTGTTTGACAATCACTCAAGGGGTGAAATTAGTAGGTTGTGGCATAAAAGTGTTGTGATGAGGTATGCCGCAAATCTGAACAAGAGGAAACGTTAATGGAACAGGACTTCAAAAAACTGGATGCCATCTTGGCCTCATATCGGGGGAAAAAAGGCATTCTAATTCCGATGTTACAGCAAGTTCAAAACGAAATGGGCTATCTTTCTCGAGACTGCATGCGTTATATTGCCAATGCCATGCAAATCCCCGCTGCCGAAATCTTTGGGGTTGCCACGTTTNNTTCCATGTTCCGCCTGAAACCGCAAGGCAAGCACATTGTTAGAGTGTGCAAAGGAACAGCCTGTCATGTTTCTGATGCCGATGGCATCAAGTCTGCCCTTGTAGAGGCTCTGCAGCTTCCTAAAGACGAGAACACTACTTCGGATATGATGTTTACCCTCATGGAAGTGGCATGCCTCGGCTGTTGCAGCCTTGCCCCAGTTATCATGATTGATGATATGACCTTTGGAAAGCTTGTTCCGGAGGCAATTCCTGCCATTCTGGATAAATTCAGGTTTTAAGGGGGACAGATGAGCGAGATTACAGTAAAAGTAGGACTGGCAAGCTGCGGCGTGGCTGCCGGAGCAATGGACGTTTATAACAAGCTGACTGAATACCTTGCAGCGAACAAGCTGCCTGTAAAACTTTTGCAAACTGCTTGCATCGGGATGTGTTTTGAAGAGCCGATTGTGGAATTTAGCGGTTCTCCTTTGGGGCAGATGCATGTAGGAAAGGCTGATCCCGAAAGCATTGTAAAGGTTATGGAGGATTACCTTGCCGGTATAGCTCCCCAGAGCAATGTGATTCTGGCAGAAAAGCTGGGTGGTCGTCATAATGAACTGCTTGCCAATCAGCAGCGGATTGTGCTGCGCAATTGCGGCGTTATAGACCCCAAAAGCCTTGCCGACTATGAAGCAAGCGGAGGATACCAGGCACTCAAGAAAGCACTCAGCATGGATAAAGAGCAAATAATAGAACAGATAAAGGCTTCAGGTTTACGTGGGCGTGGTGGTGCCGGATTCTCTACTGGTCTAAAGTGGAGCTTTGCCGCGAAAGCTGTGTCCGAAAAGAAATATGTAGTCTGCAATGCTGATGAAGGCGATCCCGGTGCCTTCATGGATAGAAGTGCTTTGGAAGGCGATCCGCACAACGTTATAGAAGGCATGATAATAGGTGCTTATGCAATGGGTGCCGACGAGGGCTATATTTACTGCCGGGCAGAGTATCCCATGGCTATTGAACACCTCAAGATTGCTATAGATGCCGCGGAAGCAAAAGGCTATCTGGGCAAGAACATCCTGGGGACTTCCTTCTCTTTTGATCTGCACATCAAAGAAGGTGCCGGAGCCTTTGTATGCGGCGAAGAAACGGCTTTGATGCAGTCTATTGAAGGTAAGCGCGGAATGCCTACCATTCGTCCTCCTTTCCCTGCAGAAAGCGGATTGTGGGGCAAACCAACCAACATAAATAATGTGGAGACCTGG
>DIMZ01000160.1:20143-24292 GCA_002425825.1 Cloacimonetes bacterium UBA5553
CCTGGGCAAACATCGCCTGGATAATTAGCAACGGCGCAGAGGCATTCCATGCTTTTGGCACCGAGAAGTCTCCCGGAACCAAGGTTTTTGCCCTTGCCGGCAAGATAGCAGGCAGCGGGCTAATAGAAGTGCCGATGGGTATTCCCATTCGCGACATCATCTACAAGGTTGGTGGCGGCATGAAAACCGAGAAGCCCTTCAAAGCCGTTCAGATGGGCGGCCCTTCCGGTGGCTGCATACCGGCACAACTGCTGGATACCATTGTAGATTATGATTCCATCACTGCCACAGGTGCCATCATGGGTTCCGGCGGGATGGTGGTTATGGACACAGGCACTTGCATGGTGGATGTAGCCAAGTTTTTCCTTAATTTTACACAAAACGAATCCTGCGGCAAGTGCACTTTCTGCCGCATTGGAACCAAGCGCATGCTGGAAATACTAACCCGTATTACTGAGGGTAAGGGCGAAATGGCAGACATCGAAACCTTGCAAGAGCTATCTGAAAACATCATCAAAGGCTCGCTCTGCGGGCTTGGTCAAACCGCCCCCAATCCTGTGCTGACCACATTGCGCTACTTCAAAGATGAATACATCGCTCATATAGTGGACAAAAAGTGTCCCGCAGGCGTATGCACAGCATTGCTAAAATATAGCATTAATGCCGATAAGTGCATTGGCTGCACAGCTTGTGCCAGAAAGTGTCCCGTATCCTGCATAGCGGGAAGCGTGAAGCAAGTTCACGAGATAGATCAAAGCAAGTGCATCAAATGCGGTGCCTGCCAGAAGGCATGCAAGTTCGATGCGGTTATCAAGGCATAGGAGCGGAAAGATGATACAAGTTACATTAAACGGAAAGACTATAGAAACCGAAGCCGGAATAAGCATTCTGGAACTTGCTAAGAGGCAGGGAATAAAGATACCCACCCTGTGTCACGATGAAGAACTAAAACCCTATGGCTCATGCTGGGTTTGCGCTGTTGAAGTAGTTGGCAGACGAGGCTTTGTAACCTCCTGCGGAACGCTTATCAGCAACGGTATGGAAATAAAAACCGATACCGATGCCATCCACAAAGCACGCAAGATGGCTCTGGAACTGCTTATCTCCGATCACTATGCCGATTGCGTAGCACCCTGCACGGTTGCCTGCCCGGATCATGTGGACATCCAGACCTACGTTTCCCTTATTGCCAATGGTCAATACCACGAAGCAGTGAAGGTGATAAAAGAAACCCTTCCCCTTCCCTTGTCCATTGGCAGAGTGTGCCCTGCTTTTTGTGAAAAGGAATGCCGCCGACAGTTAGTGGAAGAGCCCATCGCCATACGTCAGCTAAAGCGGTATGCCGCCGATGAAGACCTGGGTGATGTATGGAACTACATCCCGGAAAAGCTGCCCGAAAAAGGCAAGAAAATAGCCATCATCGGGGCTGGCCCCAGCGGGCTTACCTGCGGATATTATCTCTCCAACCAAGGCTATGAGGTTAAGCTATTCGAAGCTGCCCCCGCAGCAGGAGGATGGCTGCGCTATGGCATTCCCGAATACCGCCTGCCCAAGGCAACCCTTGATGCCGAGATAGCCCTTATGTGCAGCAATGGTATGCAAATAGACTATAACGTTGAATTGGGCAAAGACATATTCCTTGCCGATTTAGCAGAAGAATATGATGCTGTTTACCTCGCCATCGGCGCACAAAAAGCTGTGCCCATGCCGGTTCCCGGAAGTGACCTAAAGGGCTGTCTATTGGGTGTGGACTTCCTGAAAGCTCATGCCTTGGGTCACGCGCCCGACCTGGGCGAAAGAGTGGCAATAGTTGGCGGTGGCAATACCGCTATAGACTGNNNNTGTGCCCGCACTGCCTTGCGCAAGGGATGCAAGGTTAGCCTTATCTATCGCCGCACCAAAGAAGAGATGCCCGCTGAGCCTTTCGAGATTGAAGCTTCCGAGCATGAAGGCGTGGAGTTCTATTATCTTTGTAACCCCGTGGAATACATCGGCGAAAATGGAAGCCTGAAGCAAGTTAAGATAGAAAAGATGCGTCTCGGCGAGCCGGATAGCAGCGGGCGCAGGCGTCCCGAACCTACCGGTGAGTATTTCGAACTGCCTTTCGACAGCATTATCGCTGCCATCTCCCAGGTTCCTGAAGTGCAGCTATTTGCCGATACAGCAAACCATATCGATGGCAAGGTGTTGCCCCTTTCCCGCTGGCAAACCGCCATTGTGGACGAGGCGACCATGCACTGTGGCATTTCCAATGTATTTGCAGGAGGCGATTTCCGCAGGGGAGCAGCAACGGCTATTGAAGCCATTGCAGATGGTCGCTTTGCCGCTGTGGCAATCGCGAAGTATTTGGAAACAGGCGAGATAAACACCGACATAACCCCCTTCGATTCCAAAAAGGCCACCAGCATAAAGGATGTGCGTGCCGATGAATACTCTGTGTTCGAACAGGCAAAACGCCTTATTATGCCCGAATTGCCCATCGCCGAAGCTAAGAGCAGCTTTAGGGAAGTGGAGCTTGGATATAGCGAAGAAGCCGCCATTGCCGAGGCAAATCGCTGTCTGGAATGCGGATGCCAGGTTAATGAAACCTGTTCTCTGCGCGAGTATTGCACCGATTATCAGGTTAATGCCGCTCACTTCATTGGCGGGATAAATAAGCACCCCATCGACTACAGCCATCCCTTTATAGTCCGCGATGCCAATAAATGCATAAACTGCGGGCGTTGCATCCGCACCTGCACTGAGATTCAGGGCGCAGGAGTTTTGGGCTTTATCTATCGCGGTTTCGCGGCAATTGTAGGCCCGGAATTTGGCGAATCCTTAACTCAAACCTCCTGCCTGTCTTGCGGAAAGTGCATCGATGTATGCCCCGTGGGTGCTTTGGTGGAGCGCACCGGACACTACAAACAAAATCCGCACCCAAAGGATATCTCAGTTCAGAATTGCGGTATCTGCGGCGTGGGCTGCAAAATCCAGACCGAAACCCAGTCCGGCATGCTTACTCTGGTAACCTCCGCGCAGGAAGAACCGGGCTTCAACGGTAAAAACCTGTGCTTCAAAGGCCGCTTCGGCTGGCAATGCTATTATGAAAATGACTGGCTGGACAGCCCCAAACTTAAAACAGACAAGGGCTTCATTAGCATCACCTGGCAAGATGCCGCGGCATTGATAGGCGAAAAGATGAAGCAGTGCAGCAGCAAACGCTTTGAGATAACCCCCAATAGCAGCATGGAAGAGCTATTGATGCTGCAAAGAGCCGCTGAAGCTAATGGCGCATCCCTCTACGCTCATCCGGATTTTGCCGCTTTCAGCGACGAATATCTGGACTTAGCCCCGCGTGAAAACCCTTATGCTATATTGGATGATTTCGATGAATACCTGGTTTATGGCGAGCTGGCACAAACACTTGCCACTATGCTACGCTTAAAACAGCGAAATGGCAAAAAGCTGACATTAGTATCATATCCCGATGGTGCCTACAAGCAGTTTGCCGACAAGACCTTTAGCAACCTGCGCGATGCTGAACCCAGCGACAAAACGCTATTTATCTACAATCAAAACCGCATTGGCGAAATTGAGGCATTTGAGCTGTGGAAACTGGCTGCGGCAAAGGGCAAGAACAACATTTTGCTTAGCACAGACTATCGCAATCACCTTGGCATGCTGGCGATTAAGCCCAAGCTTTGCACCTGCTCGGTTGCGGACTTTGTGCTTGGCTATGGCAGCTATCCGCAAAAGGCTAAGGAAGCCAAGTTCAGCGTGGCGTTTATGAATTTTATGGATGCCGATGCCCCTGTTAATCTGCTACTGCCCGCTCCCGGCTATCTGGAGCTTGAGGGCATGGCGATAGCCGATATGGGACACCTTACTAAGAGTGCCAATCCCGCTGCGTCCGTAACCATAAACGAGATAATGCGCTTGTTCTATACCTTGGGTTGGATTCATCCCAATAGTGCCGATATGCCCTTCTGGAACCAAAAAGCAGAGGAGTTTGTGCAGGCGATGAACGCCACAGCAAAGGCAAAAGAGTTTAATGCCGAAAGCATAAGCAAAGACAAGCTGAAACCATATCCTGTTAAGCTCGAAACCCAGTTGGAAGCTAAAATTAAGAAGCTGTTCGAAACTCGCACAGAGCTTCATAAGTTTTAG
>DIMZ01000160.1:24378-26630 GCA_002425825.1 Cloacimonetes bacterium UBA5553
ACGGATGAGATGCGTAATTCATTAGTAATTGTAGCGCAATTCGTTCAAAGGCTTTCCGGTTTTGTTTTGCAGTTTGGTTATCATACTTTGCCAGGCTTTTTCGATGCGTATCTCGCTCATAATCCATTCCTCAGTGTTACTAATCTTACTGCTACAAATGGTAAGCGATTATACGTTTCTAACCAACTAATCACGCTAGTGCAGTTAGCCGACGGATGGAGTATGGGGCATTGCATAATGACTTCTAACAAACAAGAAAGATAGACATAAGAAAGAAGAAAACAAGCGTTATCAACAGGACACCAATGCACGAACCACAATTTTTATCCCCATATACCACAGTTATATACAGAGATTCTGGTTAACACTTTTCCAAAAGCGGAACTAATCTATAAAAACCGGAGTTCCGAAATGAAAAAGTTACTTATGATATCTCTGCTTCTGCAGATTCTGATTGCCCCCATCGCCATGTATGCCACCATCATCGAACCCATCGATGCCAAAAGCCTCCCTACTTATACAGGCGACCCCAATGATCCCGAGCTTACCGTGGTTTACGAAGGTACAAACTATATTATCGTCTGCATCAAGGGCAAGTATTACGTAATAAAGAAATAAGTCCGCCAGGACAAGGGGAAACAATGAGACAGCAACAAAACAACAAACCGCATACCAGCATGTCTGACCTGATGGATGGACAGCTCATCGCCCACTATATCAATTCTGACATAAACAGCGAGTGCTATATTCAGGCAAAACAGGAATTAGAAAAACGCCGTTATCATCTGGAACAGATTATCCTGCAAAGTAACAAAAAGGGCAAGAAATAGCGAGGGATTATACGTTAAGCGTTAGACGTTAAAGGTTAGACGTTAAGCGAGGGGTAAGCACAGACATCTAGGCTCAGGAGGAGGGCATTCAATATTTTAAGGCATTATGCGTTAGACGTTAGAAGTTAAACTAAGGGGTAAGCACAAGACATCTAGGCTAGTGAAGAGGGCATACAATATTTTAAGGCATTAGCCTCAGGTTTTAGCGGAGCATCGTTATCCCATGGCCTGAGGCATAACCTCAGAATTGTGCCCCCCGTTATTCCAGATTTAGTCTGGAATCCAGTCTACCATTACTTCACAACTCACTTGTCGTTCCCGGCTTGGTCGGGAATCCAGTCTTTGTTTTGCCACGAAATGCACACTTCAATAGTAGTTCAGCACCTCCTCGACCTATCGCGCCCCCGTACTCCAATACACAAATGCTTTCTGCTTGACAATTACCAAACCCTTGCCCGATTGCAACATTAAGAGGTGAATAATGAGAGAAAAACAAAGCGATTTGTTTGAGATGTGGGATGCAGAAGCACTGCAGGAGAAGTTTGCTCAAAAGCTAAAAGAAGCCGAAGCCGGGGATGAGCAGGCACAGATGCTTGTTGGTTGGAGTTACTTCTATGGAGAGGGGACAATTCGTGATTGTGCTGACGCAGTTCCCTGGCTGAAGAAAGCCGCAGAAAGAGACAATCCCATTGCTTGGTTTTTACTTGGCTGCTGTTACTCCGATGGTTTGGGACTGGAGCCTGATATGGCAGAGGATTTCGCCTGTTTCAAAAGAGCTGCGGATCTGGGAGATTATAACGCTATGGGGATGATAGCTATGTATTATGAAACCGGGCATTATGTACAAGTAGATAAAGTCAAAGCAATAGAACTGTATAGCATAGCCGCTGAAAAGGGCGACGGATTTTCCCAGATTGTGCTGGGCTGCTTCTATCGGGATGGAGAGCTGCTCCCCAAGGACGAGAATAAAGCATTCTATTGGTTTCAGAAAGCCGCAGAGGGCGGAGATATAGATGCCTACAGCCTTGTAGGGGATTGCTATCTATACGGGAGGGGGGTGAAACAAAGCTATCAGCAAGCCATTTCCTGGTATCAACGCGGCGTGGAACAGGATGATTATATGTCCATTAATAGCCTTGAGCTTGCTATTTTTTCAGTATCGGCACTGCCACAGTTTCTACTTAAGAATCTCCACTAAAGTGGTAGTGTTCAAACCCATATTCAGGGTCTACTACCATACTTCTATCAAGGTACCTGGAAAATGTAGTCCTGAACTTTACGAACGTCAAGACGCATGTGAAACAACGTACTCATACAACCTCCTGTAATTATATACATATCATGATGTTACTATTTTTGCAAGCCCAATAACGCGCTACAAACACTTTGAACAACTGAACCTGAAATTTATGGATATTAATA
>DIMZ01000165.1:0-2786 GCA_002425825.1 Cloacimonetes bacterium UBA5553
ATACTAAGTACGTAATGCTGAACCTGTCCGCCAAAGAACAGCTTCCCATAGGTAAACAACAGGCAAGCTGAACTAACTGCACTAAGCAGCATAAACCTTAGTGAAGCGCAGTGTTTATGCGACCGGTCTATGGCAACTATCAAGATGGCAACAAGCTGTAGAGCAAGAGCATAGCTAATCACTTCACCCTCCCCAAAAGCGACATTAGTCCATGGATAATGCTTAAGGGATGGGCGGGGCAACCGGGAATGTATAAGGCAGGTTGCATGGTTTGCAGCCAATCTCTGCCAATGGCATCGGAATTCACAAAGCTGCCGCCGCTAATGGCGCAGGCACCGCATAAGATAAGCACCCTGGGCTCTGGAATGGCTTCCCAGGTTTTAACTAATGCCTGTTCCATGTTTTTGGAAACCGGACCGGTGAGTATCAGCGCATCTGCGTGACGCGGCGAGGCAACCACCTCGATGCCGTATCTACCCATGTCGAAGTTTACATTGGATGAGGCACCCAGTTCCAGTTCGCAAGCGTTGCAGCCTCCTGCGGATACATTCCTTAGTGCGAAAGACCTGATGCATAGTTTCTTAAGGGCTGCATTAACCTCCACAGCAGGGGCAGTGCAGGTATTACTTTGGGTGTCCCAACGGATTATCAGGGATTCGCGCCGGCTGCTTGCCATGCGGAAATTGGGATTAAAGGCAAAAGTAGCAGGAAAGCTGCGGGTGCATTCACCACAGAATACGCATTTGCCCAGGTCAAGGCTATTATCGCCAATGGCACCCGTAGGGCAGAGGCTGCTTGCTGAGCAAAAATCTTCCTTGCAAGCCCTTAGTATGGTGGGTAAACCCGGAAAAGAGGGATGAATGGCGGCATTGAGTGGATCAGGAATGGCTTGGTAACCGTGATGGATGCGAGCTTTTAGCAGGTTAAACATTCATTACTCCCTTACAAATCCGTGCCGCAATACGAGAGGTCGAAGCTCTTGTTGCACAGAGGAAAGTCCGATATGCCTTCGTTGCGGACTGCTAATGCCAGGGCAAACCAATTGTGCAGTGAAGGGTCGATAACGCGGTAAAACTCGGTGCCGCCCTCTGAATCTGTCTTTACCACATGCACAATTCTACCTCTCCAGCCTTCGGTGATGGCGATACAGAGTTTATCCGGCATGGGCGGGGGAAGAGACACACTATCTTTAGCAGAAACGGGGGGCAGGGTGCTGAGCATATGGGCAATCATGTCTAGCGACTGCTCTATCTCTTTTGCCCGTATCGATGCACGTGCAAACACATCACCGGAATCAAGGCAAAGGGGACTAAAATTTGCATAACCGCTTAAAGGAAAATCACATCTGGCATCTATTGCTAAACCAGATGCTTTGGCAGTAACACCGCTGAAATTAAGCTCCAACGCTGCTTTCTTGCTAACGCTGCCGGTGCTGTCAAAACGGTTTAGCACACCCGCATCGGCAAACATTGCCCGGGTGCAGCGTTCAATCTGGCGTCCCGCCTCTTCCAGGGTGCTGCGCAAGAGGCTGTTCTGCTCTTTGCTAAGTCCATAATTAATGCCTCCCGGCTTCAACCACCGTTTACCAAAACGGCTACCACAAATAGCCAATGACGAATTGATGATGGCGGTGCGCAGCGCGGCAAAGAAGTTTTGCCCCGATAGATAGGCTATATCGCCTGCCAGAGCCGAGAGGTCTGCCAGGTGCATGGCTATTCGCTCCAACTCAAGAGCGATCAGGCGTACTGTTTGCAGGGCAGTAGGAACCGATACATTGCAGAGAGACTCTATGGCAGAGCAGTATGCCAGGCCATGTCCAATGGCGGTGTCTCCGGCTATAGACTCCGCAAGCGGCATCTTTTGCCTTATATCACCCCGGGACAGCAGGTTCATAATACCCCGATGCTGGTAGCCAAGCTGGATTTCGAGGTGTTCTATCCGCTCACCATGACAGATGAAACGGAAATGCCCCGGCTCTATAACTCCCGCATGCACCGGGCCAACTCCAACTTCATGCAACGCGGAGGATTCACTGCTAAAAAATGGATATTGCTCCATGCTTTGCCGGCAGTCCCTTGGAAAACGTACCGGCTTTAACCAGGGATGCCCCAGAGGTATGATGCCAAATTCTTCCCAAAGCTCACGTTCAAACAAGTGAAATGCGGGAAATTCCATGCTAAGTGACTGGTATTGCGTGTCCTGCGGAAATAAGCAGCGGAGCAGTATAGGTTCTTTAGCCGCCATAGCCATTGCACACAGCAATTCCCGGCGCTCAGTACCAAAAAAGCATAGGGGAAAATAACCCGCTAAACATAGGTTTCTTATGCCGTTAAGGAAGTCTGTGATATCCAAAATAGCGGGCAATACATACAAAAATGGGTACACATATTGTGCTTTTTCTTTCATGGTGATTCGCTTTATTCTTGCAAAGCGGAAGTGTCAAGCTGAAATTGGGTTAACTCTGTGATCTCGCCTTTCTTCCTAGTAAGATGTCGTTGCGATNNCAGTATGCAAGGTCTATGGCTTTAAATGGCTGTCGAGATCCCTGTCGGCAGAAGTAACGCTTTGACTGTTATAAAAGACCACTTACATATGTGGTGACCTATTACTGAGAATAAGCTATAACATCTTTTCTTTTATGGGCTTATCCCTGCCTAAGAGGCGGTTGCATTCGTTGATGTAGCGCTGAGCCATTATGATAGGAATCATACCACTAAGACCGAAACCAAGTCTGCATAGCAGTGATACTACAGCATCCCCGCCCAAGGGATTGATAATAGTTAGGG
>DIMZ01000165.1:2794-14680 GCA_002425825.1 Cloacimonetes bacterium UBA5553
GGGGCATATGGATTGAACTGGGCAATTTGCACCCGGCGAAATTCCTTAAGCCCCTCAACCGTTGTGAACACAATAATCGGCACGAATAATAGCATAAAACTGGTACGCTTGAGCACGCTTTTAGACTTAGTATCAAGCGTTTCCACCCGAAACCATTGACGATACATCCAATAAAATTGATAAAGTCCGCCCGTAAGTAGCATTAGTAGCGGTATGTGTTGCCAGGGAACATTCATAAATAGCGGGCGGCGAGATAACAGCTCCAGGCGGGCAAACAGATCATCGTGATTATACAGCATTTCGGCAAGCTGTTTGTTGTCTTGAACTCCGCCATAGTATTCTTTTTGGATGTTGCGGACAAGCAGATTTAGTTCGGGAACAGCGCCGATGGTAGTCCATACACGCGTTTCGGCATCCAGGATGCGGGTGTCTTTATTCAAGTCACTTTGCACCACAAGTTCGGCAATCTCCTCGCTGCTTACCGGGCCTTTGGACTGACCATGCTTTAGATAAAACCACTGATTAGCCATACAATTCCTTTGGTTTAGTGATTCAATTGCAGAATAATGAAGCAATATTCAATCCAGATGCATCTGCAATAATTGTTTATGGCGAGAAAGGGCTTTTGATGCTATATTATTAGTATGATTGTCGCTCTAACCACAAAGGAGATATTCCTATGCAACGCAATGATGAATTGGCTGCACTCTTGATCGAAAAACAAGACATAATCTGCGATAGAACCTTTGCCCGGCGTTTAGCGTTAAATCCTGAATTTGAAAAGCGTTATCAAGGGGTAAACAAGGCTAAATTTTATTCCGATTGCCGCTACCATTTAGACTATCTTAGTATAGCCCTCGCCTACGATTCTCCAGTATTGTTTTCAGACTACTTGTTATGGGTAAAGCAGCTTTTTAACCATTTGCCGATTTCACAAGCAAGTTTAACAGCCTTTTTTTCTACCTTTTTGGAAGTTATAGGCGATGAATTAGATCATGAAAGGCAATATGCGCTGAAGCAATATCTGAGCATGGCTTTATCGGTGATGAATGAGCCAATATCCGAAGCGGCTTCATTTGTTAATGAAGTAAATTCCCACAGCCAGAAAGCCACGCAAGTACTTAATCTGCTTTTATCTGGTGATCGAGCCGAAGCTTATAAGTATGTGCAAAACCTGGTGGCAGGGGGAATGTCGATTAGAGACTGCTATTTGAACATTATTCAGCCCATTCAATACGAAGTGGGACGCTTGTGGCACACCGGAGAGATAAGCGTTGGTCAGGAGCACTATGTAACTGCGGCATCACAGATGATTATGGCTCAGTTTTATCCGGTAATATTCAATCATCCAAACACCGGTAAAAGGATGATTGCCGCTTGCATTAGCGGAGAGCAGCACGAAGTTGGGCTAAGAATGGTATCAGATTTGATGGAATTGGAGGGATGGGATACCATGTTTCTGGGTGCAAATACTCCTATAGAAACCATTCCCCAAGCTGCAATTAGTAGGAATGCGGACTTATTAGCAGTATCGGTTACCATCTCCACTCACTTAAACAAACTAAAACAACTAATAACTGTGTGTCGCAATGAAGTTCCGCAACTGAAGATTATGGTGGGGGGATATCCGTTTAACTTAGATAAAGAGCTATGGCATAAGCTTGGTGCAGACGCTTATGCAAATGATGCTACAAGCGCAATCAGGGTGGCAGAGAGTTTGGTATCATGATTGAGGAGAAAATGGATACGAGCAAAACTAAGCCCTTGGATGATGTTATCGAACTTTCCAATAAGTTTACCGCATTGAACAATGAGCTACTTAATGCCAAGCGAGAGCTGGTGAAGCAGAACATCGAGTTGGAAAGGCTACGCACAGAATTGCAGGATAAAAACGAAGCACTGGCAGGCATGAACATTGAGCTGGAGAAGCGGGTGGAAGAGCGAACCCGGCTTTTGAGCCTGGCCATAGACGAGATAGACGATTTTGCTTATTCTCTTTCGCATGATTTGCGCACTCCACTAAGGGGAATAGACGGATTTAGCGCGGTGCTGATTGATGACTATAAAGACAAACTCGATGCTCAGGCAATTAAGCATCTTAATGGCATCCGTAAAGATGCGCAACATCTCGGAGTGGTGCTGGATGCCCTTCATTCATTAACCAAAGTTTCACGAAGGGCACTGCAAAGAACAATGGTGAACCTTAGTGATATGGCAGAAAGCATTATGCAGAATCTACTAAACAAGCATACAGAAATAAAACCCGAATACCACATACAACAGGGCATGATAGAGAACTGCGATAGAGATTTAGTGATGCTGGTGCTGGGCAATCTATTAAGCAATGCAATAAAGTTTTCCCAAAATGTAGAAAAGCCGACTATAGATTTTGGTATAAGGAGTAAGGACAAGCGCAAAACATACTTTGTGAGAGACAACGGAGTTGGCTTTAACATGGACTATGCAACCAAGCTGTTTCACAACTTCCAAAGGCTACATTCAAATAACGAATTTGAGGGAATAGGTATTGGGCTTGCCATGGTTCGCAGGGTAGTTAGCAAGCATGGGGGAAGCATTTGGGTTGAGTCTGAAGTAGGGAAGGGAACCGAATTTCAATTTAGTCTGGAGCTTTAACCGAATATAAGGCATCACTTTATTAGCCATTGGTTGATTGTCTGAATTATCTCTTGCCAATATATAAGTAGGCAAAATTATTGATTCAATCAGACAACTGCCATTAATGATCCGGCATGGTGGCAGGGAAGTTCAATTATAACATGAACGATAATAACTAAATTTACATGGAGACCTTATGATTGGGTTAAGCGTGGACAAGGTATGCAAGAGCTATGGCCAGAAGAGAGTGGTGGACAATGTCTCTTTTAGTGCCAATACGGGAGAGATACTGGGATTTTTGGGTCCCAATGGAGCTGGAAAGACCACTACCATCAGAATGATAATGGGTATAACTGCTCCAGATGATGGGCGAATAGAATTTCTGGCAGATGGGGCAAAGGCTAATGGCATCCCCAGGCAGCATATTGGCTATCTGCCTGAAGAGCGGGGGCTGTATAAGGAAGCCAGAGTGATGAATATCCTGGTGTTTTTGGCTGGGCTGAAGAATGTTCCCAAGCAAATTGCCCAGGAGCGGGCATGGGAGTGGCTGAACAAATTTGGATTGCAGGACTATGCCAAATCTAAAGTGGAAGAGCTTTCCAAGGGCATGGCGCAGAAAGTGCAATTTATTGGTGCCGTTTTACACAAGCCGAAAATAGTGATCTTGGACGAACCCTTTTCCGGTCTGGATCCAGTGAGCCAGGATTTGTTTAAGCAAGAGCTAAAAACTATGGCGGCAGAAGGCACATGCGTGATCCTCTCCAGCCATCAGATGAATATTATGGAAGAGCTATGCGACCGCATATTCCTTATTCACAAGGGGAAAGAAGTGTTTTTTGGCAAGCTGGCAGACATAAAACAGCAGTATGGCAGCTATAAGATTAGCCTGGAAGTGCAAAGTTCTGACATGCTGGAGAGGCTAAATAGTATGGATTGCATCGAAAGCTTTTGTGCACTATCGCATAACAAGGCAAGTTTTAGCCTGAAAGATGGATTGGGCTTATCGGGCTTCCTGGCGGAGATGCCCNNCTGTACAGGAGATTAATGCTTCGCGGTCTTCCTTGCACGACATTTTTGTAAAAATAGCTGTGGGAGCGGAAGATGAGAAATGACACGCTAAAGATTACCGGATGGGAACTGATGCGCAACCTGCGCAATAAACAATACATAATCTCACTGCTTATCACTCCACTGATAATGGTGCTGTTTGCCGGTTTACCGCGGCTGCTGGAAAAGCTAGATAAACCGAGCGTTATGAAGCTGTATTTGATAGACGGTGCGGGAGTTGCGCCACAGCTACAACAGATGCTGCCCAAAGATGAATTTATCTTTGAGGTTAAGCAAGATAAACGGGAAGTGGAAGAACTGGTATATAATGAAAAGGCATCCGGTTACATGGTAATAATGCCGGATTTCTATGAAACCGGGAAGTTGGAGTATCACTATAATAAACGTAACCTAAGCGCATTTGGCGCAGTTAAAGCAAGCATCACGCATATTCTTAAGCTGCAACGCATGAGTTCTTTGCAGATTGAACCCTCAAAACTGGCATTTCTGAATGCCGAGGCACAGATAGATCAGATTGCCATGGAGAAGGCTGCTGCCCCAAAGGATAATGCCATGGCGGTGTCTATAACCTTTATGGTATTGGTGTTTTTCCTCATCTTTACCAGTGGTTCGATGCTGATGCAGAGTGCGCTGCAAGAGCGGCGGGATAGGATGGCGGAGATTGTGTTGTCGTCCATAAAGCCACATCATTTGATGCAGGGGAAGATATTGGGGCATTTGCTATTGGGAGTTATTCAGATGTCCTTTTGGATTGCCCTTAGCCTTCCGGCGGTGGTGTATTTGTTAGACTTTCCGCTATTGCAGGCTTTGTCCGAAACCAATATTCCCTTAATGCTGTTCTTCGGCATAGCGGGATATCTGCTATTCAGCACGATATATGTAAGCATTGGCTCTACAATGGACGACCTGCAGAGTGCAGGAAACACTCAGAGCATGATAATGATGATTCCCATGCTGTCTTTGCTATTTATTACGCCTATCATAAAGAATCCAGAGGGAACTATCTCGAAGTTTGCCTGCATCTTTCCCTTAACCAGCCCAATGGCAATGATAACCAGAAGCGCATTTTCGAATGTCCCCATTACTGAGGTGGGCTTAAGCGCGTTGGTGCTTTTGGCTAGCATCTATGTGTTCGTGCGCATTGCAGCAAAGATTTTCCGCGTAGGTATGCTGATGTATGGTAAAACGGCTAACTTCAGCGAAATGATGAAGTGGCTTAAGTACAAAGACTAAGCGGTATATCAAAGCTCTTATTGCTTTATCGCCTCGCTAATCGTGTGCGAAAGCTCTTTAATTGTGAAGGGCTTGGAAATGAAGTGCATGTCATCATCCAGAATGTTGTGATGGGCTATCACGTTTGATGTGTAGCCAGACATAAACACAACCCCGATATTGGGATAGATTGTGCGGATGTAGTTCATTAGGTCTTTGCCGTTCATTTCCGGCATAATAACGTCGCTAATCATTAGGTCTATGGCACCTAAATGCTCCCTAGCCATGCGTATGGCAGCATTGGGGCTAAGGGCTTCCAAAACGCGGTAACCGAGCTTTTCCGCCATGCGCTTTACCAAGCGGACTATTGCCGGCTCGTCATCAACTATCAGAATAGTGCCCTTGCCCAATCTGAGTTCAGCGGAGCTATCCGTGTCCCTGTGTCCCTTGCCAGAACCATGATAACGGGGGAGATATACTTTGAAGGTTGTGCCAACGCCTACTTCGCTATAAACCGTTATACATCCATTGTTTTGCTTAACAATGCCGTGAACAGTGGACAATCCCAATCCGGTTCCCTTGCCTGTTTCTTTGGTGGTACNNAAGGCTCAAACAGCTTGGGAATATCTTCTTTGTGGATGCCACAGCCGTTATCACTTACCGCCAGCATTACATATTCACCGGGCGTAATACCCTCATTAACTTTGCAGTTATCATCCGTAAACACTGCGTCTGAGGTTTCTATAACTATCTCACCTACATTGCTGATGGCATCACGGGCATTTATGCATAGATTGGCTAAGATTTGGTCAAGTTGTGAGGGATCAATCATGATGCTGCCCAGGTCTGTGCCCGGCTTCCAGATTAGCGACACATCCTCACCGATTAGCCTATCCAGCATTTTCATCATGCTTTGCAGGGTTTCATTCAGGTCTAACACCTGTGGCAATATAGTTTGCTTGCGGGCAAAAGCAAGCAATTGCCTGGTTAGCTCGGTGGAGCGTTTCCCAGCCTTAATAATCTCGTTTATGCTTTCGTAAAGCGGGCTTTGCTCGTCTATGTCGTCTTGCATAAACTGCGCATGCCCCACAATGATGCTCAGCATGTTGTTAAAGTCGTGAGCAACCCCACCGGCAAGACGGCCGATAGACTCTATCTTCTGTGCCTGATTTAGCTGCTCTCTCAGCTTTTCTTTTTCAGCTTCGGCTTTTTTGCGGGCAGTTATGTCCACGAACAGGCAAGCAAACTGATTAGGAGCAGGGCGATATGCCGTAACCTCGAAGTATTTACCCAGCTCCTGGGCATAATTCTCAAAATGAACAGGCTCACCTGTTAGGGCAACTTGACCGAATGTGCTAATCCAATGATGCTCTGTTTGTGGCATTACATCTAATACTCTTTTCCCAGCTATATCCTTGTACTCAAACCCCGTCATGCGTTCAAAAGCGGGATTAACCGCTAGAAATCGATAATCAATAGGCTCTCCGGCATCATTACAGACCACCTCATGCAGGGCGAAACCATCCAGCATCTCATTGAATAGAGTTTGGTATTTTAAATCGGCTTGTTCCTTTTCGTTCAGTGCTTTGGCGAGCTTCATGGTGCTGAAACTGAGATTAGATAGCAAGCCCGATAGCTTACCGTAAAACGCCATGGCAGCATCCACCTTTTCTCTGCTACACCGAGGCACGCAGTGAAGGGCTTTTAGATAGTCTTCCTCATCAAAACCATATCTTTGTGCTTGATTGCTGAAAAAGTTATCATCCGGCTCCTCATCGTCGTACATAAACTGACCTAAGAATATATTTCCCACATGCTTGTCTCCCACAATTATGGGGGTTACCAAGTCCCAAAGGTTGTTTTTACAACGATAAGCACGATAAGTTCCTGGAGCTACGTTGCTAGAGAGAATGGTATCGCTCTCAATGCAATTCTTTAGGGTATCGGGATGGGTGCGATGATACTTCATGCAAACATCCTGCCAACCTATGGCTACCAAAACATTGCCTTCTACGTCGATAATGCCACAGGGAATGCCAACCAGGGAATGAAAGTCTCGCGCAATGGAAGTAAGCGCACCCACGTCCACCATTTCGGCAAGAGTTAGCTTGCTAATATCAGTGTCGGGATCCAAAACAGCCTTCAGCCTGTTACGCGCTATAAGCTCGCTATGGGTAATAATCTGCTCTTTATCTATCTTGTCTGAGATATCTCTGGCGGCTGCAAATACGTAGGCTTCATCCTTTATTGCCCGCCATTCAATCCACTTGTAAGAGCCATCTTTGCAGCGGTATCGGTTTGTGAAGTTGAATAGCGATTGCCCATGCTCCAGTTCCTGCAGTGCATTACCTGTGCTAACGATATCATCCGGGTGGACGAAACTGCTGTAGTAACAGCCTTCAAGCTCGCTAAGTGAATATCCGAGAGTTCGCTCCCACTCATTATTGAGCTTTAGAAACTTACCATCAAGACTGGATATACAAAGCATCTCCAATGATAGAGAAAAAAAACTTTTTACTAAGGCTGAGCAATCTCCGATAACGGACTCACCCAATTTGTTCATTGCTAATCCCCCTTGTCCATAGAGGTTCTATTTACGTAAAAAGATACAGGCTGAGCTATATCTTAAACGCGATATAAGTCAGTCTTTTCATCACACACAAATCCCAATTCTGCACACAGGATTAATTACATGATAAGCATACATTTCTATATGGCAACTTACTTCTTAGCAAAATATGTCATATTGGCAAGTTACCAGCAGCCCCAAGCTAGCCAATACCGATTTATCTTGACTTTTATACCGAGCACAATAAATTATGCAGAGTAAAGCTATATTACTTATCCGGGAGGAAAAATGGCAGTTTATTCTGTTAATGAAGTTATCGAAATGGCAGTGCAAATCGAGAAGAATGGTTTTGCATTCTATCATGAAGCATCCAAGCGCAAAGATTTAAGCCCCGATGCAGTTCAGTTCATCCAATTCCTGCGCGATCAAGAGCTAAACCACGAAAAAACCTTCCTTGGCTTGCGTGACGAAACCGATCTGGACATTCTGGAGCTATCCACAGACTGGGAACTGGTTGCCGAATACCTAAAGACCATAGTTGACGGACGTATTTTCAACAACGAAAACTCCGCCATTCAATTGGCTGCAAACGCCAAAGATATCCATGGAATTTTGGACAATGCCATCACCTTTGAAAAAGATACCCTTCTCTATTTCCATGCCATTGCAGACTTTGTAACTAACCCCAAAACCAAGCAAGTGCTTAGACAAATCATCAACGAAGAAGTATCCCATGTTCTTAAGTTAAACGACTTTAAGAAAAAGCTGGGCTAAGCGATTAAATACCCTATAACGTGAAACCAAAGCGAAAAAGACCTGGCAGTGCCAGAATAGTCTCTGTGATTATTCTGGCCTTGCTGGTTTTAGTAATCCTGCTCTACAACCCCATCTCCATTAGGCTGATGACCGTTGGTGTAGCCATATACTATGGTATAAATCCGGTTATCTTTTATCGTTTGATAAAAACGGAAAGCTCGTTTAGAAGCTTTGCCATATCCCCAATGCAAGCCATTGGATTAGGACAGATTCGGGAAAGCACCGCCTTCTACATTCACACCGAGCACAAGCGCGGACTGCTGTTTGTGCCTGTGTATAACCTGAAGCTTTCCGCCAAATATCTCATCTACCTGCTGAGAAGATACAATGGCAACTGGAGCTTGGTTTTAGCCGCCTACAACTGGGGGGAGACCAACGTGTCCAACAGAATGACGGGCACCAAAATTGACTCTGAAAAGGACTATCGGAAGTGCTTTAGAGACATCCCCGAAACCTATAACTACATCAACAAAATCCTGCCCGCAAAAAATAAGGCTTGACGGGAAACCCCATTTTAATTTCATTAAAGCAGAATTTTTCTCAGGAGTAACTTATGCTGCGTAACCAAAGCGGAATCTCGGTTTATACTGTGCTCAGTATCATCCTTTTCGTTGCCTTGGTATTCATCTTGGCAGTGCCGAATTTCTACAATCTCGACAAAGAAAAGAATGTGGAAGATTGCATAAACAACATGAAACAATTATGGGTGGCTACCACCGATTATATGCGGGACACCAATGCCGACTTTAGCGGTGACCTAAGCCTGCTTACCAAAACCCCAAAAGCTCAAGACCCCAAAAACAAATACCTGCAAAGCTTAACCTATTGCCCGGAAACCTCGCGTGCCAAAAGCGAATACATAGTTTTCGGCAAGTATGTGGCAGAGCAGATCGGAACAGAAACAAAGCATAATTATGGCGTTATTATTCTTTGCCCAAATCTTGCCAAATACCCAAAGCATTTCCTACCCAAAGCTTTCTATGAAAACATGGATCCTACCCAGTTGCAAAACTATATGATAGACGATATGGACTACATAGACAAAGAAACCGGCTCAAACGGCATCCGTAAAGAAGAAATGATAAAGAAATACATAGAAATATGGAAAACCGATGCTAACGCTTTCCAAAAGAGAAAGGAAAATAGCACTTCATTGCGTGCCATGCTCTTTCCGGATAAGTTCGGCGCTGCTGAGCCAACCGTAGCAGATTAACACGCGTTTTAATATATGTGAAGTTCAGATAGCATCTGTAATTGCCGATGCTGTCTGAACTTTTTTTGTGCCCCATCGCCACACAACACAATAATATACTATAGGAAGCGGAAATGCAGTACAAAGAATTTCTGGAACATATCTACAAGAAATACTCCGGCAATGTGAAGCTGGAACTATCACGCATGACAGGATTAATGGAAGACCTTGGCAATCCACAGGATTCTCTGTGCGGATTCCATGTAGCCGGAACCAATGGCAAGGGAAGCGTTTGCGCTAGCCTGGAGGCTCTTAGCCTTGCTCATGGACACAGCACCGCGCTTAATACATCGCCACATCTTATAAACTACACAGAGCGTTTTCGCATAAATGGAGCAGAACTGCCTTTTGAGACCATATTGGCCGCTTTTAACTNNTAACGCACATGAAGCTCTGTTTGAGAAATGGGATGCATCCTTCTTTGAGATTACCACAGCCATCGCATTTGCGCTGTTTGCAGAAGCAAATACTGATACAACCGTGATGGAGGTGGGTCTTGGAGGCAGACTTGATGCCACCAACCTGTTTACTCCCGATGTTTCGGTAATCACCAATATCGGTCTGGATCACGTAAAAACCCTCGGTGGTACTTTGGAAATAATCGCTGCCGAAAAAGCAGGGATAATCAAGCCGGGTATTCCATTGGTTTTAGGAGATGTAGAAGATTCTCCCAGAGAGGTAATAGAGTCCATTGCCGTTCAGAAGAATGCTCCCGTTTACCGATACAAGCGAGATTGGTTTGCAGAAGCAAGTAGTAACCAGGTTAACGGGCTTTACTTTAACTACCGCTTTGGCAAGTATGAGTTTGATAACCTATACGCCAACTTGATAGGTGAACACCAGGCAGTAAACATTGGCACAGCTATCACAGCTTTCCTTCTCTACGCCAATAGTAAAGGCTTTGAGCCATCAGAAGATGCCATCAGGAAGGCTGTGGCAAGCATAAACTGGCAAGGAAGAATGCAGGTTCTCTGCCACAAGCCGGTAATTATTATCGATGGCGCACATAACGTACACGGAGTTAAAGCTTTAGTTAATACACTTAATAAGGTGTTTCCCGACCAAAAGCTAAGGCTAATCATCTCCATTCTCGCCGATAAAGATTACAGCGAGATGATTCATCTATTCTGCTCAGTTGCCAGCACCATATATATCGCTCAAAACCAGTCCGAACGAGCTGCCTCCGTTGAAGCTCAAGTAGCTGCTGTAGCTAAGTATAATGCAAATTACAAGACTGCCACATCTGTTGCCGAAGCACTGTCAATGGCTTTGGCAGATAGCAGCGATACTGACGTTATAATCGGTGGGGGTTCATTGTACACAGTTGGCGAAATCCTGCAGGCTTACAAGGCTAATGCATAAAGACTTAGAGCATTACCTGGCAAATCTTTACCCCGTGCTGGCGGCGAATGGCATAAGCTGCTCAGAGCAGCGTGAGATAGCCTATGGGGTTCAGCTAAAGCTATGTAAAGATGTGCATAAGGCAACCTTGAATGTATATTTCTCACAGAAGAATGGCATTTCGACCGTTGTGGGTGCGAATGCTAACAATCCCCTTAAAGGACTAATTGAAGCTCTTTTAACCGGTACAAGCAAGCCGACTCAGCCACCTACTGGCTTTCATGAATGGGATGCCTGGATTGGCAGCGATGAATGCGGCAAGGGCGATTATTTCGGGCCGTTAGTTACCTGTGCATTTGCTTACAACATAAGCATGGCAAAGCACTTCAACACCTTGGGCGTTAAGGATAGCAAGTCATTAAGTGATGCCCAGATTGTAAAAATCGCCAAATTACTGTATAAGACTCACCCAAATTGCATTTCCTGCATAGTTCTCAAGCCGGGCAAATACAACGATCTTATCAGCTCATTTAAGCGCCAAAACAAGAATCTGAACGACCTGCTCACCTGGCTACACGTAACGAATTCCATCAGTCTCGCTAACCGCTCAGTTGGTGTGCAAGGTATTCTAGTGGACCAATTCAGCCCTTCGCAAAAGGTAAGACGCGAACTTTCGGCAAGGAAATTCCCCATACCCTGCATCGAAAGAACCGGGGCAGAAGCCGATCCCGCAGTGGCAGCAGCCTCCATTATAGCTCGATATCAGTTCATTGAAGCATTTTCCTCTATGCGCAGTTTTTACAATATCTCCTTTCCCTTTGGCTCTTCTGCTAAGATAAAGACAATCGCACTCGACTTCATAAAGCGTTATGGAATAGAAAGATTGGGTGAGGTTGCAAAGCTGCATTTTAAAACCACTGAGCAGATAAGAGACCTGCATAATAAACCAAAGCCCTAATTACATATCTTATTAACATCTTACAGAGCCTCCCTTGCTGCTTCCTTGCTGCTA
>DIMZ01000165.1:14716-17326 GCA_002425825.1 Cloacimonetes bacterium UBA5553
CTATGTAATCAACTATGAATGTATGCTTTTAGCGGGGCTATTCAAATTGATATATCTTGCTTATCGGTTCTCATACTCCACGACATATGAGTACAACAAGAGTGTAATCATGGATGGTTTTTCAGGTATTGTCGGGCAATAATAAGCGCATCATATTTACCCGCGTAAAAGCGGCTATACTATGGCTACGTAGGCAGGTAAGTCTTTTACGATTAACCTGTGAATCGCCTCCGCACCAAGCTCTGGCCACAGAAATGTTTCACATGAAACAATGCTCTGGGACAGCAAGGCAGACACACCGCCAAGACAAGAAAGATATACTGCTTTGTCCTCCTGAATGGCTCGATACACTTCAATACTCCGTTCGCCCTTACCTATCATCACCTTCAAACCGAGTTCCAAAAGCGGTATGGTATAGATATCCATTCTCGAACTAGTTGTAGGCCCAATTGCTCCACAAACCTTCCCTGAAGGTGTGGGACTGGGACCACAATAGAAGATTGCATTATTGCTCAAGTCGATGGGTAGGAGGCTTCCCTCCTCAACCAGTGCAATTAGCTTCTTGTGTGCAGCATCTCTGGCGGTATAAACCGTGCCGGATAGGAGTACCTTGTCGCCAATGCTCAGTTTGTAGTAGTCAGAATCGTTAAGTGGTAACTGTATTCTATGTATAATCATGAATTATATCTCTAGCTCTATGTGCCTGTGAGCATGGCACTGAATATTAACTGCTACAGGTAAGCTGGCAATGTGGCAAGGAGCATGTAGTATATGTACATCCAAAGCCGTGAGATTGCCCCCCATGCCTTGAGCACCGACACCCGTATTGTTGACCTGCATTAGTATATCCTGCTCTAATTGAGCATAATCTGAATTGCTGCTCCTGGTGCCAATAGGGCTTAACAGAGCTTCTTTCGCCAGCAATGCGCATTGCTCATAATTGCCACCAATGCCAATACCAAGCACCAGTGGAGGACAAGCTTTTGCTCCCGCCTCAACAACCGTTTCTAAGATGAAGTCTATAATGTCTTGCCGGTTACAGGTAGGAAGCATCATTCTAAGGTTGCTCATATTTTCTGCTCCGCCACCTTTCTGCGCAATCTTAAGTATAATCTTGCTCCCTTCAACTATCCTGGTATGCACTATAGAGGGGCTGTTGTCCGAAGTGTTTGTTCTGTTGAACAAAGGGTCTCTAACAATTGATGCTCGCAGATAAAGGTCTGAACTCGCCATTCTAAGAGCATAATTGATAATAGTTTCTAATGGCTTACCGTCAATAACACATCTATTACCTATCTTAGCAAATACAACCAAGGTACCAGTATCCTGACAGAGCGGTGTAGATGAGTCGGGAGACAGCTCAATGTTATTTATAAGACTGCATAGCACATCCTGGCGCAATTCATCGCATTCATTGTCCAAAGCATCCCTAAGCAATGGTTCGACGGCTGGATCTGGATGGTATGTTATATGTTTAATAGCTTCATATACAGCGTCATAGATAACTTGCTCGTTTATGTGCCGAATGTTCATGCCTAGCCCCTGTTTCTTTTTACCAAATACTTAAGTAGCAGGTCTTCCAGTGGTGTGGAGATGGTAACGGGATTATATTCGATGCTTTTCTTGTGACACTCACCCTTTAGATATTGGGTATAAGCCTGGTAATTGGCAAGATACTCAGAACGTATTTGCCAGGGTGTAACGGTAATCTTCTCACCTGTTTCACTATCTATAAACTCAGTTTCTCGTTTATACGTGAACTGCTCCTCTTGGGGGTCACAGATATGAAACACCAGCACTTCATGTTGTCTGGCGCGGAAGTGGCCAAGGGCTTCCATTATCCTTTCCGGCTCATCCAATAAATCGCTTATCAGTATTACTAAGCTACGTTTACGTATCTGCTCTGCAATCTGGTGCAGGGGAGTCAGGATATCGGTTTTCTCTTCCGGTTTTAGCTCCAGCAATCGGGCAAACAGCTGGGCAGTATAGCTACGTATCGCTTTGGGTGGCAATGATGTAGTAATCCTAGTGTTAAAAGTGTACAGCCCTGCCGCGTCCTTTTGTGATATCATTAGCCATGCCAAGGCACCGGCAAGTCGGGTAGCATATTCTATCTTGCTGCTGCCCCCGGAGGCGTAAAACATAGACTTGCTGTGGTCTAACATGATGTAGCTACGCAAGTTTGTTTCTTCTTCGTAGCGTTTTACATAATAACGTTCTGTTTTTGCTAACACCTTCCAATCAAGGTCTTTCAGCGGTTCACCGGGATTATATTGGCGGTGGTCGGAAAACTCAGCACTGAAGCCATGATAAGGAGACTTGTGCAGGCCTACGAGGAAGCCCTCCACCGTGCTTTTTGCAGAAAGCTGGAACTTATTTAGCCGGACAAGTGCTTCTTCACTGAGCAGGGGCATTTATCGTTTTTTGGGTTGATAAAGCAGTGCAAAGGGAATTAGAATAACGTAAACCGCGCTAAGAATAAGTGGTGAAACTACAATCTCGTTAAGAGACATGATGTAGTAACCAAGCACCAACAGGATAGCAGCAACTAACAAAAGCATGAAGTTAACTTTGCTCAAATGAAGTTTGTCTTTATTCTTCACAATTTCC
>DIMZ01000165.1:17342-17585 GCA_002425825.1 Cloacimonetes bacterium UBA5553
TTCCTCCTTAGGAGATTAAAAAAAACAATCGGCAGTATTTATGCCGGGCTTAATCTGTCAAACAGAAACTTGCGGGGTCGATTTTATGGTAACAAGAGTGGATTTGCGTATAAGCCTCATTTGACAGGGTCTGACGCGTTTTCTCTTCTACGTCATATATTGGGTCTAAAATCTCAATTTCGGCTTCGATAGTATGCCCTATGAGCTTCATGAAATGAGGAGCAAAATCCATATCTCCGTACC
>DIMZ01000165.1:17621-25492 GCA_002425825.1 Cloacimonetes bacterium UBA5553
TCGGAATTCTTTTACAGTTTCGCCGTTGGTGCTGGTGCCTTCTGGAAACAACATTACCTTGAAGCCTTGTTGAATGGTTTGAGCAAACTTCTCTATTTCTTTGGGAAGCGACACAAACTTTTTACGGTCGGTAAACAGGCATCCACCCAACCGGGTAATTGCTCCTAGAAAGACGTTTTTGCTCATCTCCACAGAAGTGATGAATACGAAGTTTTCCAGTGATGAGAGTAATATTATATCGGTATAAGAAACATGATTGGCAATGGCGAGGTAGCTCTCTTCCTTCATAGCCGTGAGCCGTTCTGCGTTTATAACGCTAAGCTTAATTTGGAAGGCAGCCATGAACTTTTTGGCAATGCGGGTGGTGTTCTTTATCAAACGATGTCTAAGGACATTATCGTTACGCGTGAGAAGTTTTATGCAGTATGCGCTAACGAAGAATTCGCACACCAGCCACAAATGCCACAGAAATATCCTTAGCCTTTGCATGTTGAACAGCTCTTATTCGGCTTTATGCCTACGCTGATAAGCTTTGTCTATGTCTTCCACACTCATCAAGGTAAGAAAGTCTATACACTTAAAGCTCTTGTCCAATGCCGGTGACCCACATACTTTTGCACCCACCTTAAGGTATGATGCCAGAAGTGAGGGGATTTTATCTTTCATTTCGTGAGGCTCAATGGTTGGATGTGCACGGTGCAGGTGCTGACGTGTGTATTTTTTAAAGCCCGGGACTTTGAACTTGCCTTTGGGGCGAACGCGGTGATCATGGGATATATGACCGTTTTGCATCAGGTATGTATAGATTTGGCGGATCTCATCTTTATCCATGGTCTTTATGCTGGAGCAACCAAACAGGTAGCTGCTTCCGCTTGCTTTTATGTATGCGGTAATACCTTCCCAAAGCAATGCGATGGTTATGCCATTACGATGGTCGGGATGAACACAGGCTCTACCGAGTTCAAGTTTGGTTCCAGGTAGCTTTTTTATCTGGCGCATGTGAAACTCGGTGGCAGTGTACCATTTTTTGGTGTGTTCTGAGGATTGCATGCGGTAGGTTCCGATAATCTGATTACTGCGTTTGTCTATTATTATAAGGTGGTCGCAATGTTTATCGAAGCGGTCTTTATCTATTCCAGAACGTTTCTTTCGCTTTAGCAATTCTGCCAGGAATACGTCATGACGCAGCATTAAAGCCTGGCGCAATTCTTCGGGAGAGTCGGCTGTTTTAATAATGAAGTTCTTCTTATCTATACAGATGGGTATGTGAGCACGGAAGTACTTTATTCTATTCATTCTTTTGAGGTTAAACACCTCTGAGATCGTCTTCAAGTGCATTGCTTGTGGCATTTTAACTCCATCATTGTTATGTAATATCACGATAAACCTTATTCGGAGCGTTGCCCTCTTTCTGTCAAGCAGATTATCGTTTCAACAGTGGACGCATATAGGAATGGTTAATCATTTCGGTAAATTCTACGCTGACTTCGGATTTCTAACTATGCTTCATCCTTAAGCCAATCACAGTATCATTACGGATTTATTACAGGTTTTATCCGTAATAAATCTGCAATGATAGTGCAATTCGTCCTGGCAAATAAAAAGGTTCTGCAGCAGGTAATACCGCATATATATCACAGGTTATGCCATGGTGCGGTGTTATTTAGCTACTTCAGCAGCATTTGCTTACCGCTTATCACCGATTTCCCTGCTTGCAGGCGATAGAGATATACACCGTTGGAACAAGGCTTACCACCACTGTCTTTGGTGTCCCAAACAATGCGGTTGTCCCCGCTTTTGGCATTGTTTAGCGTGGTGCTGCGCACTTTTTGCCCTTTAATGTTAAAGATTTCCAAGGTTACGGGCATGGCTTTATCCAGCGAGAAGCTAAAGTTAACCAAGCCAGACGCGGGATTGGGGTAGCTGACAAGCCTTAGTGGTGCAGGCACAGCATTGGGGTCGATAACAGAACTGGGGTTTGGGATGCTGATACCCAAGCTGTCGCAAACAATCCTTAGAGCCGAAGCTTGTATATCATTCATGGAAAGGCTATAATTCAGGCTAAATGTGGACGCTATGCGACGATAATCGTGAACCGGATGAATGTATATGCTTGCCGCCAAAAACTGCTGTTGTGCGTCATCTATGCCATACAATAGCGGGCTGGCTTCTGGGGATGACAATTGCAGATAATAAGACGGCATTGAGGGGAAGGAATGCTCCCACACTTGCCCGCTGGGAAGGTGGCTAAGCTGGGTTAAGCCGTACCAAGCATCCGAGGAGGAAGACACGCCAAAGAGGTTCATAAACGCCTGGTCGGCAAAGTCCCAATAGCCGCTGCGCTCCATATACAGTTTTCCACCGTTGTTTATATAGCCGGCAATGAGGTCATATTCGAAAGAATCGGGGCTAAGTTGATAGGTGTTATTATTAAAGCCGAACAGGCAAAACACAGCTTCAAACTGGTTTATGTAATCGTAATCCACTATCAGCTTGTCGCTATATATAACGTTCATGCCAGTTAGCTCGCGCAGCCCTTCGATCAGGTATGGGCTAATGATGCCGTTGGGTTCCCACACCAGCAATTCTCCGTCTGGGATGTTTTGATTGGGTGTGTAGCCTATCAGCGGGTCGCCAAACAGCATATAGGTATAAATATTCATTAGTTCCGGCCAGATAATACCGCCTGCATCAATCGGATCACCAAAGAGGTAATAGCGCGAATGCAGAAGGTTTGCATAGGCATGGGAAGTGCCAAGATCCAGCCTGGCTTGACGGTAGTTTTCCACAAAATGATAGTTATATGATGACAAGCCTCCCCAGCCTGGATTGCGCCAACCCACTTTATACCATCCATTTCGCGTTGCGCCAATAAAGCCCACTGCTTTCTTGATAAGGGCATACTCCGCCAGGCTTGGTTCGCCTATATCCAGCATGCCGTTGTTGCATGAAGCGGCAAAGAAAACTGCTCCTTCGGGATTGGCAAGATTGTCGAAAGTGTTTCTGTCCACCATGCCATACCAATTCATCTCATTCCAATCGGGGAAGTTATTTTCGTTGCTGTCCTCTACCCAAACCCGCCTTGCAGCAGACACTGCAGAGCCGTGCGCACTCCAATTTACGAAGCCTCTGCCAACGTTGTTCAGTTCATTACGGAAGTTCTCGTATGTAATTGGCTGGTCGGAAGGCAGGCTGGGCACAACGCCCATCTGTTCATAAAGACGGTAGTTATCTTGACCGGAAAGGGCAGTATAACGCATGAAGTGCATAAAGTCTGCGCCATTGGTTTGCGGCATGTCCGGCTCAGGCTCGCCGGTATAATTCAGGAAGGCTGCAGCAAGTAGATTGGCATCTTTAGTCGGGCTGGTGCTTTGCTCGAAGGCTACAATGCGATTGGCTATTACCGCCATTTGGCTTGCATCATTGGTTGATATCCTGCCCACGAATACTTCAGGGGTGAAGTCCACACCATAGTCCTGATCCATAAAGCCCATGGAGTATTCGCCTTTCCTGCCGTCATTATCGGTGTCCCAATCACTGCTGAGGTCTCCATAAAAGAAGTCGGTGGGCACCAGTTCAATGCCATCCGGCTCGGGGACAACATAGGCAACTGGCACAGTATCATGATCGCCTAATAGCAGCAGGTAACTAAACTGATTGCCGTTATATTGGTTTATTAGATAGCTTCTCAGTCTTTCGGCATCTCCGGTTCCTGTTCCCTGGCTTAAAGCAAGAGCGATATCGGTGAATTGGACAAGCAAGCCCTGAGACTGACGAAAGCTAAGCCAAGGGGAGATTGCGCTGTATAACTCAGGGGTTCCAATAACTAAAATGTCATAGTTGCGGCTATCCTGCTTGCGATACCAGGTATTCAGCATGCCGGAATTAACGAAGAACTGCGGGTTATTAAATACAGACGGGATGATGTTCGACGCTTCCATGGTGCTGAATTCTACACTGATGTAGCATTCAGGGCTCCATTGCCACTGGTCATTGTTCCAAAATGCAGGAGTAACCGAGAAGCTGGCATAGTGCAAATCGCCCCATTTTCGCAGTCCGAGAAAGCTGTAGCCAGTTTTGCCGGATGTATTTGCAGATGAAACAAGCTGTTTGTTGCCATCAGTGAAGGCAGGATTGGTAACTGGAGCAGAGCGTTTTAGCATAATGGGAGCAGCCAGATATAGGCTATGCCCCAGAATGGTAGAGCCGGGAGGCAGCAAAACGTTTATGTTCTTTACGGGTAGCTGCAACCTTCCGGGGGTGCTGATGCTTCCGTAGCCCATCCTGGAAAGAGCATCTTGGCTTAGCTCTGTCTGGGGAGCAGGCATATTTACGGTTACAGATACCATCTCTGCGATAAGCATAAATGGGATAACAAGCATAAATGCTATAAGTAAGCGTCTCATTTCTTGCTCCTTACGGCTTTGGTCTTTTTATAGTTTTGCTTCATTTGTGCGCTCATCTTTTCGGTGGCGTATTGGATTATTAGCCTTGCGCAGTGGTCTTTGTGTTTCAGCAAAAAGGCTTCCACCACATTCGGATGAAGCTTCCAAAGCTCCCTTAGAAACCAGCCCAATCCCTGGTGTACCACCCGCTCTTCATCCCCCATCATGCCATCAATAAAACTTAGCAGAGCTTCGGGATTGTGAGATTTACGCAAGCATAGCATGGTAACCGGAACAGCTCGCCTTGTCCAGCGGCTAACAGAGCTTCGCCACTCATCAAATGCGTTAAGCTCCACTATACCATTTTGCAGAAACAGGGGCGTTATCCGCGTGCATAACACATCCGAATGCGCCCAGTTATTCACTCCGGCATCAAACCAGTTGCGCACACCTTCCAGGCAGGATTCATCAAAGTGCTTTGCCTGTTTTTCCAATAATAGTATGGCGATGGAACCAAACTCATATTTGCCAGATTGAAATAGCTGTAGCCCAAGCGGGAACAGAGACATGGTGTCCAAGCTAAAGCCATCGGCAATGCTGTCGGCAAGCTCGTGAACCTGTTTGTCGTTTAGCCCAAAGGCATCATAACCTTCGCGGAAATAGCGGGAGTATTTTGTTACTAATTCGGGATTGGCGTGTTCATGGCAAAAGGCAGAAATCTGCCGGATAACTATAGGAAACATACGCTCTGCATCTTGGCTCATGGCATTATCCTTTTACGAAAGCCACCATGCCCATAGCGCATATCTTACTCTGGCGCGGAGCTTTCGTCGTTTATGTTTTCTGCTTGATTATCAGCAAGATCCAAGCCATAACCCAAACCTTTTCCTGTTACCAGCACGTGGAAACGATTAAACATCTGCCTAAAGCGATACAGCATTGTTTTATTGGGGTTTAGCTGAGCCAGCATCTTTTTTAAAAACACTTCCAAATTCGTCTTTTCGTAGCTGCGGAAAAAGCCTGTGGCTTGCATCACTTCCAGCATATAAGCCTGGATGGCGGTTAGTTCTTTGCCGGTTGCGGCATTGATATTGGCTTGTTTGGTAACGTTTTCGTCCAAAGGCAGGTTATAAACCTCCCAAATAGCCAAAGCGACGGCTTGGGCAAGATTAATAGAGGGAAAGGCAGGGTTGGCGGGAAAGTGGCAACGGAAAGCGCATAAATCGGCTTCTTCATCGGTTAAACCCCATGTTTCGCGACCAAAAACCAATCCAACAGACAGTTTGGGTAAAGAATGAACATAGCGTGCCATTTCTCTGGGGCGCATATCTACGGGCTTGGTTTTGCCAACCCGGCGNNGGCGGGAAAAGGCTATCACCCTATCCAGATCGGCTATTGCTTCTTGAAGGGAGCTAAAGGTCTGAACGTTTTCGAGGATGTGTTCGGAATGCATGGCGAGGTAAAAGTCATTCTTTTCCGGCACCTTGCCCACAATGCGCAGGTCGGACACACAAAAGTTGTTCATTATTCTGGCAACAGCCCCAACGTTACCGCCGTATATGGGCTCCACCAGTATTATGGCGATGCGGGACAGAGATTTATCCTGCATAGCTGTGGCTCTTACTTCTTGCTGTTAATAATGCCGCCGAGCTTGGCTCCCATGCTGGCAACGTTGGGATTGGAATCTCCCCGCCATTCATGCACGGTGCGCTGGGTGATGTTTATAAAATCGGCGGATTTATCGCGCTTACTCTTTTGGGTAAAGATGTTGGCGAGCTTTTTCATGGTTTGCCATATGGTTCTAATGCGTTTTTCATCTGCATCCATCAGCCAGCGGCGAACATTGTTATAGCACTGTTGCGGGCGTTGGCGGCCAACCTGGGTAAGCACATGGCTAATCTTCTTTTGCACTTCTTCACTTTCGTCGTCCAAGAGGTTAGACACAAAGGTTAAGATGTATTGCGGGTGCCTACCGGCGATGTTTTCCATGCCATGCATGCTGATGGCTCGCTTTTTCTCGTTTGGAGATTCTGCCCAGGCAGGCATGTGTTTCTTCATTGCTTCANNTCCACATGTCAAAACAGATGGTTTCGGATTCCCATGGCACAGATTCAAAGGTTTTTTCGATGGTTTTTATTATAACTTCGGGTCGAGACTGGTGTTTGTGATAAAAATAGAACAAACCGGTGGCGCGAACTCCATAGATGAAGTGATCCAGCAGATTGCCGCATATCTCATCCATTTCGCCATTACCCTTGTATTGGGCAAGGCGTTTGCCCAGTTCTTCACGGACAAAGTAGTTAGCCGTGTTACCGAGTTCTGTTATTTGTTTTTCTGCCAGTGCCGATTTGCCTTTTTCGACGTTGCGGAAGATCTTCTCTACCGCAGCATCCAGAAACTTAAAGTCGTCTATATTCAGACGTCCCATTTCTTTAATCATTCATCCTGCTTCGTGATTGCACAAAAACGACAATCACTATTATAGATAGCTTTTATTTGGCCCAAGTGGGCATGAGTTATTTTGCTTATTTGTCAATGTCACAAATCCTTATTAGGATTGATGTTTGGGATTGATGTATCTCGCTGATGCTTAGTTACAAGATAAACAGCGGTGGCTTTCTGTCAAGCAAATTCTCGTATTGGCACATCCCTCCGGGTTTTATCCCGTTTCTTATGTCCTTCCGCAGAAAAAAGAACGCTAACATGCAACAAGCCCCGACATCTGCCGGGGCTTGTTCATTAGTGAGTTTATGCCTGATATTATTCCATCAGCATCATTTTGCGGGTAGATACATAGCTTCCGGTGCTGAGGCGGTATAAATAGATGCCGGAGCTAAGGGGCTGACCCTTGTCGTCCCTGGCATCGAATACCACGCGATAGTTACCGGAATTCTGTTTTGCATTAACCAGGCTACGTACTTTCTGACCCTTGAGGTTAAATACTTCAAGGCGCACATCGCCGGCTTCCTTTATGGAATAGCTAATGGAGGTTTCGGGATTGAACGGATTTGGATAGTTGCCGTTCAAAGCAGTAACGCTGGCTGGCACCAGATCATCCTCATTCGAAGAGACAGCCATGGTGAAGTTTACCGTTACGTTCTGATTGGCAATCACGTTTACGTTATTAATGGTGTTGGTGGCATAACCAGTGGCACTACAGCTAACAGAATATATGCCAACAGGTACGCTAAGGCTATACAGACCGTTTTCGTTGGTAATCGTGGTGTTTCCCCCTGCGGTCACAGTAGCTCCGGCAAGGGGCTGGTTATTAGGCCTGCGAACCACACCCATGATAGTGCCGGAAAGCACCTGCTTCAGAATGGAATTAGACAGCACGGGAATTGATGCCACATCATTGGTATAAATAGCTCTTACAGCCCAACGATAAGTACCATTACCCAGGGTATTCCAGGCTGTATCAGCATAGCTCAGATTGCTTACGGCATCGGGAGTTAGCAGAGTCCAAAGGTTGGGGCTACCTTCCTG
>DIMZ01000165.1:25517-35594 GCA_002425825.1 Cloacimonetes bacterium UBA5553
CTTAATGCCTTTTGGCTTCCCATCTCCTGACCGGCTTTTGATACGGAAGCTCTTGCTTCCGGAGCAGCAGCGGAGACCTGGATCATGTCTTCGGGATTGAAGCTGAAGGCTGTGGCAACATTGGCAATACGAATGTTGTCGATATACCAGTCATACCACAAACCATCGTTTGATGGCGGATCTTCGGCATGGAAGGCAATCTTGATTTGCTGACCGCCATAAGCTGCCATGTTTATGGTAATAGGTATAGACGTTGTGGTATAACCACCGGTTAGAGTACTGGCATTCCACAGAACTGTCCAGTCTGTTCCGCCATTGGTGGATACCTTTACATAGTAATTGTCACCATACACTGAGCCGCGGAATACGAAGGTAGTGAAGCTGAATGTGGCTTCGGGCGGGCAGTAGAATGGATGACTGATTAACCATTCATCCTGGTAAGCATAGGCAAAACCGATACCGGCTTGCTTGTTGCCATGAGTAGGCACGGCAGGATAGCCGTAATAGGTGTTTGTGCCGAAGCTGCACCATGCGGGCAGAAAGCCATTTTCATTTGCAGGACCGGTGTTGTTTATGGTTCTTGTCCAGTTAGCAGGCGGGAAGGTGGCGGCTTCAAAGCTCTCTACCACATCCACTGCCAGCGGATTGGGGGCATTCCACACCAGGTTTACCTGAGCAGGTGTGGTGGATTCGGTGGCAACCACACCTGAAGGAGCAAATGCAACTTCGAGGAGGGTCATGTTTGGCATAGTGTGGTTGGTTGAACCTACGTTAACTACACCTGTGGCACTAACGTAACCGCTGTGAGTAGCAGTATATGCATAGTTTTGGTTGGCATACACAGATAGGCTGAATGTTCCATTGGCAGCGGTTGTTGCGTTGTAATTTTCGTAGCCAGTGAATGTAATTGTGGCTCCTGCCAATCCTGCAGCAGTGTCGCTGGCAAGAATGGTGCCGCTAAGCGTCACGGTTGCCATGGGAACCAGGGTTACGTTAATTATCTCGGTTTCGTCTTCCAACAGCGTAAACTGCTGGGTTTGGGTTACGTAACCGTATTTACTGAAGCTTACGGAGTAAGTATTGGGCAGAATGTTTCTTATCTCATACTGACCAAGTGCGTTGGTGGTTGTGGTATAGGTGGTGGTAGGAATCTGCACTGTTACACCTTGTAAGGGTTGATTTCCTGCACCAAGCACGGTTCCGGTTATGTGTCCCACACCGCCGGGGATACCCATAAAGGTTATCTTTGGATACTGAGCAGATGCGGTAACTGCCGGGGGAGTAGCGGGATCGTAGATTATTGTATCACTCTGAACGCGTTTTGCGCGAGCAGTGTTTACGGCATCAGTTTGGCACTTGAACACGTTAGACGACTGCCAATACACACCCTCGGAAGGACGGAAGAACATTATTACCAGGTTCTGTCCGTTCAGGTACAGGTAGGGATTGTTGAAGGGGATGGTAATAATCTGATCTCCCAGAGGGAAGTCCAGATTGCCGTCGAATACCATAGTAAGGTCTGTTGAAGGTATCCAGTTGGTAAGCGCATTCTCGGTTGTAGTGCCAATCCAAACCTTAACGGGTTTGTTTAGCAGCTCTTGCGTGAAGGTGCCATACAATTGAACAGCAGTTAAGGTTCCCATAAAGTTACCCATTTCTGCAGGGTAGTACAGGGTTTGATACAGACTGCTTTGGTAGTATAGGTTAATGGGAATATTTGCAGTTTGGTTTCCTTCGCCTACTGTGAAGGCAAAGATACCGGAAGGCAACACCAAAACTGTCAGATTCGGGCTTTGGTCATTAGTTGGGTTTTCATCGCCGTTAAGCACTACTTTGGCATAGATGGTTGTGCTTCCCTCTGCAGTTGGTGCCCAGGTAACAGGAACGGGCACTGATGCACCGGGAGCTACTGTTACACCTGGTGCGCTGGCAATAATTGCCCCGCTTGCATTGTGCAGGTTAACCGTATATGTGCTTTGCGATGCTGTTCCCCAGTTGAATACGTTCACAGTATAAATGCTGTTACTGCCAACGCTGGGTGTGGTGTTTCCGGTAACGCCTGTAGCTGCCAGATCGTTGGTAGGCGTGGTCTCTATCAACACATCGTCTATGTAGATCAAACGGCTGGTTCCGCCAAGTCCGTGCCTGAAGGCAACGTGCTTACCGGTTCCGGTGTATCCGGCAAAGGTTACCACATACTGAGTCCATGTGGTTGTAAGTGTTATGTTTTGCACCTCGGTAAAGGTCATGGCATTCATAGCATCAGACATTATACCAACGCTTAATGGGTAGCCAGCAGCAGCGGCACGACCCCAGAACTTCACTCTGGTGGTATTGGTAGCTATGGTATTTGCCAGGGGCGGAGCTATTAAGATAGCAGTAGCGTTGGCATCGGTGCTATTTGTCATACCGGCAGTATTGGGTGGGCTTTGAGGTGTGGTGGTATAGGTCTGCACCAATGCTGTGGCTGTAGATTGTATCAGTTTTAACCAATCCGGAGGTAAGGCGGGAGTTGTAACCTGATCAAAACCCTGGGTGTAGGGCAGAGTGTTTATAGTGGTATCGATGCAGGTACCGCTAAGGGCAATGCTGGTTACCTGTCTATCCACGTTATTATTGTTCTCTGCTCTTCCATCGGGGTTTACTCTAATCTGGTAGCTGCGACCAAGGTTGTCGGTAATAGTAATGGTGGCTGTATGTGCACCAGCAGCAGTGGGATTGTATCTGCCGACAAAGGTGGTAGATTGGCCTGTGCTAAGGCTGACAGGCAGAGTAGGCAGACCTTGCAGCGAGAACATCGGGCTTCCGCTAATGGTGATGTTATTTATACCAAGCTGTCCACCGCCTACATTCATAATCGAGAATGTCTGATTGTGGGTACTACCCAGAATAACTGTGCCAAAGTCCCTGCTTGCGGGGGTAACGCGAATAACCGGATTTCCACCTGCAGGGGTTAGCATGAAAGTGGTTTTGGGGAATTGACCACTAACCGTTCCGGCTACAGTCATATTCATAGGATCAAACTGCGTGTCCGACACGTAGTTTCTGGTGCGGGTAGTGCCTATTGTTTGGGTCTTAAAGAAATCTGACGATGAGAAATAGCCCACGTCAAAAGGTCTGTTCCATGCTAACAACAGGTTTCCGCCAGTGTATTGGAAAGGAGTGGATAAAGGTATGGTTATAGTATTTGCTCCACCGGGGAAGCTAACCATGCCATCGTACACCAAGGTCATTTGGGTCAAAGGCACCCAGTTGGTTCCCACATCAGCCATTTCCGTGTTCATCATCCACAACTTAACGGGCTTGCTGCCAATGGTGGTGGTTAAGAAGTTATTATACAGGCTAACAGATAGAATGTTACCCATAATCCCGATTTCGTTTGAGAAATAGAGGCTTTGATTCAAGCTGTTGCGATAGTACATGTCGATCGGGAAACGCCCATCTGCCGAGCCATCACCAACAGTAATGGGTATTATACCTGCGGGCATAACGGTTATGTTCATTGCAGGAGTGGTGTCGTTTACCGAGTTCACGTCGCCGGCAAGAATAACTTTGCCATAAAGTATGGCAGGGCCTTCTGCAGTGGGAGCCCAGTTTACGATTACATCTACAGTAGCGCCTGCTGCCACGCTGGTTCCGGCTGCGGTGGCGAGCTCGTCGTTATTCGCATTAATAAGCTTAACCGTATAGTTATTTTGCAAGGCAGTACCATTATTCAATATGCGAATGGTGTAAGGTGTATTGTTATTCACACTCGGCATATTGTTACCGGTAATCTGAATGGCTGCCAGGTCGTTAGCTGCAATCTGTTCAATTGTTACTGTGTCTATATACATGGTTTGAGCAGTTGAGGCATTACCATGCTTAAAGGCAATAAATCTGCCCGTACCGGTATAAGAGGTTAATGGAACGCTATATTCCGCCCATGCTGCCGTAAGAGTAACGGTTTGAATCATTACAAATGAGCTTGCATCGGTGGGGTTTGTCATCACGCCAACCTGCAAAGTATGCGTAGTTCCGCCTTTGGCATAGAACTTCACTCTGGTGCTGTTTGCAGCCATGGTGGTGTTCAGTGGAGGAGCGATAAGCATGGCAATGGTATTGGCATCGGTAGGATTGTATAATGCCCCACAGTTTGGCGGGGTGTGAGGAGATGTGGTAACAGTTCTCACATAACCAGTGGTTACAGATGCTTGATATATCATGCTCCAATCTACAGGCAGAGCCGGAACGGTAACTGCGTCAAAGTTCTGCAAATAAGGCAAAGTATATATTGTAGCATCCACGCCGACACCTGTTACCTGAACAGTGCGAATTGCACGGTTATCGGTAATGGTGATGGTTGCACTATGGTTACCTGCTGCTGTGGGGGCATAGTTCACACTGAAGGTGAAGTTCTGACCAAAAGTAAGGTTTTGGGGCATTGTAGGCACAGCACTGAGAGTAAAGAACGGGCTGCCACTAATGCTAACGTTTGATATACTAAGGGTGCCAACACCATCGTTGGATACTACAAACTGCTTACTGTTGTTCTGACCCAATAGCACAGAACCGTGATTCCACTCGGTAGGCGTAATGCTAAAGATGGGTGTGGACGGGCTTTGACGAACAGTAACGTTGTCTATCATCAAATCGTTATCGGCATTACTAACAGTAGAGATACCATAAAATGCTATGTAACGCATGCCTGTGTGTCCCGCAAGACTAAGAATCACGCGCTCACCTGCTGTTGCTATGTTGTTATAAACATAAGGTGAACCTTCGTTATCCCACATTCTAAGCAGGTTTGCAGGAGTCCAGCTTGTGCCATCTCCTACCAATACGGCAAATTTATCGTCCGGTCCGGTTGCTTCTGGTGGATTACTATTGGCATAGTCAACCAGGCATAGGTCAAATTCCACTTGATAGTCATTACCGGGAAGGTTAATAGGCGGGGTTATCAGCCAGCCGTTCAAGGTGCTATAGATGTTTATTCTTGCTGCCTTGTTAGGCTCAGTTGTTATGTTGCGCCAGTCATCCTGAATCCAGCTTCCGGTTGGGTGAGCCCCCAGAGTTGTGGGAGTGGCAAGAACGCCACTATGCTTTGTCCAGTTTGCCGGGGGGAAGGGATCGGTAGTTGTGGTGCCAAAATTCACGTTCCAGGGGAAGGTGCTTACCACGGGATTTTGACGCACGGTAAAGGAGCGGGTGGCACTGGATGGTGCATCACCTGCAGCGTTGGTAGCCACAACTCTCCAGTAATAGGTAGCACCATAGTTAAGAGGTGCTGTTACAGTATAGGGAGAAGCGGTAGCAGTGGCATATAACGTGCTCGGATTGGGGTTGGTATCCAGATACAGCTTGAAGCCGGTGGGGATACCACCTGTAGATGCGCCTGTCCAGGTGAAGGTAACAATCTCATTCACGTTGGTAGCTGCATCGGCAGGCGCGCTGAGTGTAACCGCATCGGGAGCTACTGGAACTACTTCCGGGGCAAATATCATGTCGATATACACACCGCCGGCAAGGCTGGTTGTAGACACTTCCAAGCCTATGTAATAGTTTCCTGTTGCCGAGCGTAAATCTACTGAGTACATGGCAAATTCTGCATTGGCTGCCAAAGTAATCTGTTCACCAACATTAGTCCAGTTGGTACGGTCTGTGGAGTATTTCACCTGAATACGTTGGTTATCGTTGGTGGCAGTAGTTCTGGCATGGAACTGAATGGTGCTGCCTTGAACCACGTTTACTATAGGGGTGGATAAAATGGCAGGGGCTGTGCTGCTGGTATATTTATAAGCAGAAGCAGTGCCATGAGAAGCATAGGATGTGCTACGCGAGAAACCGGTTTGGTTTGCCCAACCCAAAGGCGGGAAGGTGGTAGCTTCAAAGCTTTCTGCAATCATAGTTGCCGTTGGTGTACGGAAGTTCCATACCGGGCAGTTGCTTGCAGTACCATTGGCGTTACGTGGCACTATTTTCCAGTAATAGGTGGTGCCACCGCTAACTGTGGGTGTGTAACTGGTGTTTACGGTATTGGTAACATAGGGAGGATCAGGTGTGGTGCCAAAATGAACGTCATAGCTCGCCGGAACTCCACCGCCACTTGCCCAGTTAAGCACTGCGGGCATCATGGTGTAGTTACCAATTGCGGGTGAAACCAATACTGCCGGATTAGGCGGATTGGTTACCACCAATGCAGGCATGTTAAAGCGAATGTTAGCACGATTGGGGCTAAGCGTGCCAGTTGTGCCATCGATGGCAGGTAGAGTATCGCTCTGATAGCGCAACGCACTTTGGAAGCTTGTAGGCGTAAAAAACACAGAAGCATTCTGCGTGTAAGCCACAGGAATAAGGCTGGTAACAATCNNCGTGCCATCCCATGCAAAGGGAGTGCTGAAAGTATGAGTGTTCCAACCTACAACGGGCATAAACTCAGCCGCGGTAAACACCGTGGTATAATCGCCCACTTCAAATGTAGTGGTAAACTGAGTTTGCGTTGTTTGCTTCATTTTGATAGTGAAGTTCGGCATCGCTACGCAGGTATTCAGATTCTGAACTTCCCAGGCAACAGAGTTAATGTTCCCTGCTCCGCCTCCTGCGTCTTCAATTTCGCTAGCTAATATCAAGTATTGCTGGCGAAAGTTCTTGTAAAACGTACCATACGGGGTTGGTGCGGAAGAGGTGGTATTAACCCCCGTTCCACTGCCGATGGTTACATTGGCTTGAGCGATAAGACTGCCCACCATTCCCAAAAACAGGAAGGCGAACATCGCTAAAAGCAGTGCTTTTCTCATTGCTATTCTCCTTGGCATCTTTCTAAAACGATTACTTGCAAAGCGCACGTTGCATGCGCTTACACCATTTATAACAAACATTTAGCACTACAGAGCAGAGAACAAAACCCCACCAAATGCAAATACTACATTAGTTCAAATCTTGTAAAGCGAAAATAATGCCATATTCCAAACAATCTGCTGTTTTGGGGCTTAACTACTAAAAAATGCTGTTATTAAAGCAAGTTATAGCCAGCAAATGAAATGCCAATCAGCAATTGTCTTGCCGATTGGCTTTACTTTATAAGTGTTATATTTATCCTGTTTATCTACTACTATTTAAACATACCTGCCGCTTTTATCTGGACGCAACCTGGGTTAACTCTCTGCTTTTTTGCCGATGCTGGCGATATAGATTACAAATTCTTCCACCCCATCGGCACCAACAGCCTCGTTCATCGCTTCATCGAGGTATGCACCTATCATGCAGGCTCCACCGTCTATAGCTTCTGCTGCCAAATGAATATTTTGTCCCACGTGTCCGGCATCCAGATACAAATAGCGATAGCCGCGCTGTCCATAACGCCAAACCGTTCTATAGGGCACGGCACTTAGGATGATGTTTACCGCAGAGGTTTTCAGCATTTCCTGACGCATACAGGCTTCATATATCTGTGTCGCCTTTTCGGGGCTATCATCCATCAACACCAAGCAATGCTTAATAGGGTGATAGTAGTATAATCCCGGCTTTAGACCTTCCACATTGTGGATGTCCACATAGGTTTCCAGAGGGTGCCTCGCCCCTGCCGAGGGAACATTGCGCAAAGTTATCTCCATTCTCTCATTCGAACGGAAGTCACGCGCCCAGGATGATGTCCACAGCAAAAACGAAAGCTCNNTCGTCCTGGCTAAGCGGTTTATCGCTATATTTACGCACACTGCGCCGCTGCTCAATTGCCTTATGCAGGCTTATCTGGGGCATTTGGATTTTGCCTACAGCCGGCAAGGATACCAGCTCTCCACCTCGGGCTTTCACGGCATCAGGCCGCTGAACACCCATAGCCTGATCGCTCTCCCGCTCATAGATATAGCGAGTGAGGCGAACAAAATCTACTCCAATCTTCTCTGCCACCGGGCGGCATTCATCTATTTCGGCAAGCACATGCTCCAGATTGCGCTCAAAAAAGGTATATTCCTCTTCGCTAAGCTCCGCTTCCTTCAAGATTGCTTCCTGCTCATATCCGCGTGCTTTGTAATACAGATATCCAAAGGTCTTCATGTCCATAAGGCTTCCTCCCGAATCATATCTTATCGCTCTCTTTATAGTATAAGCAAGGCACTATAGTTCTGCGAATGCAAAAATTAAACCAATACCAGGCATCTGTTACGCATTTTGCATGAAGCTTGACGTTTTTTGCCGTATTTATAGCTTTGACCAAAGCAAACGAAAGGAAGGAAAAAGATGAATAACATAAGCTTCGGCTCAGATAATCACAGCGGAGTTCACCCCAGTGTTTTTGCCGCCATGCAAGCAGCAAACATTGGCTATTGCCCTGCCTATGGCGATGATTCCATCACTATGCAAACCCTAAAAGATATAGAAACCCTCTTCGGAGGTGATTGTGAAGCCTGGCTGGTGATGACCGGAACTGGTGCAAACATCCTTAGCCTGCAAATCCTGATGCAATCCTTCAATGCAGTTATCTGCGCCACCACCTCGCACATAAATGTGGATGAATGCGGTGCAGTGCAAAAATGTACCCAGGCACGCCTTAGCCCCATTGAAACTCCCGATGGCAAGCTTACTCCCGCCTTAATCGCCCCCCGCCTGATGGGCGACAGAGACCAGCACCATTCCCAATATAAAATTATCTCCATCTCCCAAAGCACAGAGTATGGCACACTTTATAGCTTAGACGAACTCCGCGCCCTGGCAGACTTTGCCCATAACCACAATATGCTGCTGCATATCGATGGTGCCCGTCTGGCAAATGCGGCAGTGGCTCTGGGGTGCAGCTTGAAGGCAATGACCAAAGACATCGGCGCAGATATAGTAAGCTTTGGCGGCACCAAAAACGGCATGATGTTTGGAGAAGCCATTATTAGCTTCCGTAAAGACCTTACTGCCGACATGCGTTTCTTCCGCAAACAGGCAAGCCAACTCTTTAGCAAAATGCGCTTCATCTCCGCTCAGTTTCAGGCATACCTGCAAGACAATCTCTGGCACAGCAACGCTGCCCACGCCAATGCCATGGCTAAGCTGCTACGCGCAAAGCTTGCCGATTTGCCCAACGTGACCGTTACCCAGGAGGTGAACGTGAATGCCGTATTCGTAATTCTCCCGCCCCACATGATAAACCCCCTGCAAGAGAAATACCTTTTCTACACCTGGGACGAAGCCAGAAACGAAGTCCGTCTGATGTGCAGCTTTAACACCCGCGAAGAACACATTAATGAGCTGATTGAGAGCATAAAACAGCTTAGTTAGTTTTTCCCACTTGCACAGTAGGATATACTGATTAGTATGTAAGTAAAAACAATGCTAATCAGGAGACCCAAAATGAAGATACTGGTGCTATTTTACTCAACCTACGGGCACCTATTCCAAATGGCAAATGCCGTAGTGGAAGGTGCCAAAAAGATAGATGGTATAGAGGTTACGCTAAAGCGCGTACCCGAAACTTTAAGCCCCGAAATTATAGACATGATGGGCGCAACTGAGGCTCAAAAAGCCTTTGCCCACATCCCCATAGCCGCTCCCAATGAATTGGCAGATTACGATGCCATCATCTTTGGCAGCCCCACCCGCTTTGGTAACATGGCGGCGCAGATGAAGGCGTTTCTGGATGCCACAGGTGGTCTTTGGGCCAAAGGCTCATTAGTAGGCAAAATTGGCAGCGTATTCACCTCTTCCGCCACCCAACATGGCGGGCAGGAATCCACTATACTAAGCTTCCATACAGTATTACTGCATCATGGTATGCTAATTGCCGGATTACCTTACTCATTTGCCGGACAAACCACCATTTCCGAGATGAGCGGCGGCTCACCCTACGGAGCATCATCCATTACCGGTGGAGACGGCAGCCGCATGCCATCTGCCAACGAACTAGCCGGAGCAGAGTTTCAGGGCAAACACATAGCCGAGATACTAAAGAGAATGAAATCATAAACTCCCCCTAACAAATCACAACACCGAGATACCCTCTTCAGCCGGGGGTATCTCTTTGTTTTATGTATTGCGCTAAGACAAAAAGCCCATCTTTTTTCACCACGCCAGCACTTCATTACCCCTCAATCTCATGACCTCTCGACCTCTCGA
>DIMZ01000249.1 GCA_002425825.1 Cloacimonetes bacterium UBA5553
ATGCGTAATTCATTAGCAATTCGTTCAAGAAATCTACGTGGAAACATGAGGTGTTTTTGCTAAAATCGATAGCCAATTATTTTCAATGATGTTACAAGCCTGAAAGCAATTTTCACAATTTTCAGATTAATTCTCTTAGCCATTTATGCTAAACATGTTACTGATTTACCTGTTTTCCAGCCACACCATGCAAAGTTATATCTAATTGCCTTACTATCTCTTACGCTGTTTGCTCTGCTCTGCCTTTGGTCATCATTTATGCCCTTGGTACTCTTGCATCCCTTTAGCAGCAAGCTATAAAACCGCATTTTTGAAAAAAAAAAGATTGACAGGATTATTAGCCTCTCGTTATTATGAATTAAGCTTGACTTGTATGCTTTTCGCACAGCGGGTTAGGCAATAAAATATGAGAGGATTCATATGAATCGCAAAGCATTGCTCCTGTTATTCGTAGTGCTTACACTTGCTGTAAGCAGCGTTTTCGCCACAGAAAGCAGAATGGCTGCCTTGGGCAATCCCTTTGGTTTTATCCGGGATAACACTGACATTCATGCCTATCCCGGGGTTATTCACCAATATGAGAACAACGTTCGTGCCGAGCTTCCATCTTCATCAGTCTCAAGCTGGAAACTAGGTGCCAACCTTCCTTTCTTAAGCAATAAGCTTGGTGTATATCTGAATACCGATACGAGGATTAATGTTGCCAACCACCTTCCCACGGCAAATAACTTCGTTCCCGGAGATCTGGATATCAGCAAGAAGATTCAATTCTACTATGGCTTCATGGATAAATTTGGTGTCGGTTTTGGCATGGCCATCGACAGCAAGAAGAAAGACATTGCCGATAACCCCGACAAGTTTGCAGAGCTTAACGCCAGCTATTTCGAATTAAGTGGCGGCATGAGCGATGAAAAGATGGATATTGGTGTTGCCTTAGCCTTCTGGGGCGCAGGAACTAAGAACGACATAGACCAAAACGAAACCTCCATGGGTGGCTTTGGCTTCAGCGCTCAGGGACGTTATTTCCTGATGGAAACAGACGAGTTCGGCCTTGTTGCTGCAGCCAATCTTGGTCTGATGAGCGGTTCTGACGAAGAGAAGCTTGCTACTACTGAAACAAAAGACTACTCCACCATGAACTTCGACCTTGGCGTTGGTTTGAACTATCAGTTTGCAGAAATGCACAAGCTGGTGCTTGGATTTAAGCCCCTTAGCATCATATCCGAAGGATGGGAAGAAACTGATCCATCTGGAAAAGACAAGGGTGGTGAATCCTGGTTATTCCTTCCTACCTACACCATCGGTTTAGAATCCCAAATCGCCCCTTGGTTGGTTGGTCGAGTTGGCGCAACCCAAAATTATGCCTTCTATGGCTATAACTATGATCCAGATGGAAACGCCAATACTGAAACCGCAGAATACCAATCCAGTTTTAACATGGATATGGGTCTTGGCTTTAAGTTTGGCAAGTTCTGCATAGACACAGTGCTAAGCCAGTCCTTATTGCATGATGGCCCGAACTTCATCGGTGGCAGATCCAATGGTCTTGCCGGTAAAGTGTCAGTTAATTTCAACTACTAAAACTTATTACCCATAATGAACAAGGCATCCCAAATCGGGATGCCTTTTCTTATGTACCAAAAATTCCTTAGCTTAGCCAACTAAAGCTGGAGCTTTTACTGCTCTTATACGCAAAGCGCTTTGGGGTGTAATCCTCGCTTATAGCTTCTTTGGGGGAGTGCTCTATCACAATTATGCCATCGGGGTTCAGCAATTCACGCTCGAATATTACCTCTAGGTTAGGATTCACCAGGTTCTTGTCATATGGCGGATCCATGAAGATAATGTCGTAGGTTTTGGTGCAGGTCTTAATATATGCTTCCACCCGCTTACGCCAGATATGGCAGTAATCACCCACCCCAAGTAGGTTTATATTGTGTAATAGCGTGCCAATGGCAGGAGGAGCAAACTCAACAAAGTCCACCCATACAGCACCACGGGACAACGCCTCCAGACCGAATGAACCAGTACCCGCAAAGAGATCGAGAACGCACTTATCCTGATAGTCCTGATGTACGCTAAACAGCATCTCACGATTGAATGATGTGGTTGGACGAGTGCCTCTTCCCGGCACCAAGGCTAAATTGCGACCCTTGTATGCACCTGTGATGATACGCATTATGCAGATGCGCTTTTCTTGCGAGGCTTTCGGATGCCGGTAAACTTAATCTCCAACTGCACCGGCATGGCATCGAATCTGGGGCAGGCAAGCAGGCTTACGCTATCAGGTTGCTTACATTTACGCGTGCATCTCTGGCAAATGGAATTCTGGTTGCTTGGGGCTTTGGGCATAACTATCTATTGGCTTTCAGGCTTTGCATATCCAGGAACAATGCTACCAAATCGCTGAGCTTAACTTCGCTAAGCTTCTGTGATCTATCGAACTTAGATAGAATGGCAATCATAAGGTCTTGCACGCTATAGTCATCAAACTCGCCTGATTCTGCTATTAGGCTTAGCTGAGCTTGTTGTTCAATTTCCTTTAGCATCTCGGCAAGAGTGTCCATTTCGGTTTCATCTGCCAAAACATCTTCGGGCACAGCGTCGAACATCAGGTCTGTCCCCTGCATGCCTTCATTAAGCTTCTCCATGGTTTTTGCCATGTTATCAAAGCCCTGATGGTGCAGTATCTTAAGGTAAGCAAGCTCTTCGGGAGAAAATAGCTTCTCAATACGTGGATCATAGCGATTATTGGGGTCGCTTAGTATTCGCAGATGCAGAGCTTCGATCCTTTCCCTTACTGCCGGCGAAGCATCGTTCTGGCTAATTAGCTCGTATGCAGATAAAGCATCGTAGAACTGGTTCTGCTCTTCAAATAGCTTGGCTAAGGTTAAGGTTGGTTGCCAGCTCGTCCCGTTTGTTTTCATGGTTTCTCCCGTATTTTAACTATGCAAGGGGACATTCTGGCTTAGGCTCTGTTTGTGTCAATCTCTTTATTTCCCCTTGGTGCCATCTACGCATAGCCCATTTATAAGCAATAAGCATGAATGGCACTAATCCCCTACTGTAAGCCTATGCATGTTTTTCTCCAATGTTTTAGCTCCGATTCCCGGCACTTTCACAAAGTCTTCCACACTGCTGAACTTACCATTCTCACTGCGCCAATCGACAATAGCTTTCGCTTTCACTTCGCCAATGCCAACCAAGGTGCATAGTTCCTTTACGGAAGCGGTATTAATGTTCACCACATTGCTCAGCTCAGCTTTGCCTTTCGCCGGAGTCTTGGCATTGGCGGCTTTATCCTTTTTTGTGGATGTTACCGACTTCAGCTCTGTATTACTGCTATCTCCAAACACCAAAAGGTCGGGCAGCAGCTTGGCATAAGTCTTGGCTCCAATGCCTTTGATGTTCAAAAGCTCGTTAACCGATCGAAATTGCTGCTTAATGCGATAGGCTATTATGTCTTTTGCCCGTTTCTCGCCAATTCCGCTAAGGGACATCAGCTCCTGCAAGCTTGCGCTACGGATGTCAAGATTCAGCTTGGCATCGGTTTGCACCACCTGATACAGACTATCGGCATCTGCTTTCTCCGCTTGCAGGGGATTCCAGCCCACTATATCCAAGATATTGCCCATTAGCAGGATGGCAGCAATGAACAGCAGCATTTTCTGCTCGGAGGGTGTAAGATAGTTGCGAAGTGGATTACTGATCTTCAAGGCATATCTCCCAATACAATAAACACGGCTTCGGCACTTGCAATCAGTACCTTATCCATCCCAATTATCTTCGCTTCGGCACTTATGCTCCTGCTCTTTGCTTCTTTTATCCAGCCCATAACTGATACCGAAGCTCCAGTTTGCAGAGCTTTGTGAAATTTTGTGCCAAGCCTGGCTGTTACCGCCTTCTTACCGGATTGCAGGATAGCTTTTGCCATTGCCTCATCCAATAGTGTGCTTACTATGCCTCCGTGAATAATCCCCGGATAGCCTTCATACCTGGAATTTGCCACGAAGGAAGCACTGGCTACTCCATCATTAAAACTGAATTGAAGCTTCAAGCCAATGGGATTATCTTTACCACAGGCAAAGCAGGAATCGTAACGCATCTCTGTCACAGCTTATTCCCCTGCCAAAGCTTCCACCCAATAGCTTAGCTTGCTCTCCAGATCATCGCTAAAGCNNTGAGCATAGGCAATCCTACCTTGCTTATCTATCACGCAAATATAGGGAATACCGCTAAAACCATAGTCATTCGATATGCTGTCTTCTGCAAACAGCAGGGTCATAGCAAAGCCATGCTCATCAAAGTATGCCTTTGCCTTTTCATCGGCGTTTTCCCATACATTTATAGAAAACACTCTCACTCCGGCAGGCATCTCGCTCTTCATCCACTGGTCTAAAGCAGGCATTGCCATTCTGCAAGGACTGCACCAGGTTGCCCAGAAGTCCAATACCACAATCTGACCTCTATAATCTGCCAGTTTAACGGTCTCCCCTTGGGCGTTTGGCAGTTCCCAAAGCGGAGCTGCTTTTGCCATTCTGCCTTCCAGTATAGCAAGTTTTCTTTTGGGCTCATCACTGTTCCACTTTAGTTCAGCGCGGGTTAGCAGCTCTTTCCATCGTGGGTTGTCGCCAAGAACGCTGAAGCGCTCGTCCCTTTTAAGGTCGTGAATAGATATCTGGCTGTTATCCAGATTGCTGGCTAATAAATCAAGTAATTCATCATACCGCTTTTCGGCAAGCAGCAGCCCCTCATAATAGCGGCTTAACGGTGCTTGGGTTTTATCTTTGGGGTTGTCACTAAAATAGTTACGCATCTCTGTAAGATTGTTCAGGGTTAGCTGCAAATCCAGCCATTGAGCCTGATAGATTACCTTGCTTTCCTCACGGCTATATTGACCTTTGGCTACTGCATCATCCAGCATTCTGGTAATGAGGCTCTCAAACAGCTTTATACTTTTGTGCTTAACAATGTAGTCCAATATTATGCTCCAGTTCGAATACAGCGCCGAACTATCCGTAACCTTGCTGATATACTGCTCTGCCATCTCCTTGTTACCAGCTAAACGATAACGATGAAACTGGCACAGATTTAGGTAAGTATCCTCGGGATAACGCTTAATCCCGGCATCTAACAGCTTGAATGCATCTTTCTTATTGGGAACTGCTGCAGCACTATCTTTCTCTTCGTTTAGCAGCATCTCTGCCATATTTACCGATAACAGACGATAACCCCAATAGAAATCCGGATGCTTTTTGCAAATCTCCACGGCTCCGGCATATTGCAGCATGGCATCATCTTCAAAGCGCAGCTTTAGATACGCGTAAACAGGAGACTTAGGCTCTTTGGCAGCAGCTTTCTTAAAGTAATCCGAACATGCCTGGGGGTCAATGCTATTCCATACATTTTGCAATTCTCGCAGGTCTTCTGCACTGCTTAGCTTGGGAAGGTATTGGTTTATAACCTGCAACATAGATGCCTCGTCTGCGGCAGCGGCAAGGTCAGACTTAAATTGCTCCACCTTTGTTTGTGCACCGATGCTAAGGGTAATCAGCACTATAGCAATCAGCGCGATGTATTGCTTTATCACCGTTCCTCCAGTATATGTCAATTATTAGTTAGCCTTCATGATGAATAATTCGAAGCCTGAGCACCATACTTAATTTGTCAATGCTTTTTTTCGTGAGAATATTGCTCCTCTATTTACCCCTGCTTCCCTGCTGCTTCCTNNCAAGGAAGCAGCAGGGAAGCACTAAAAATTACCGAAGAGATATAAGTTCTCACCCAAATCTGCAAATCGATATCACATGTCACAGTGGTCGTATGGGTTTATCAGGCAGAGAGATAGATAAGACTGGCTTTGGATTGTGTCACAGTGGTTTTTGGACGTTTCTGGACGTTTTTGTATCAAGATTATTGCAAATCTGCGCTGGTTTTGGACTGGTTTCGGATGATCAGATTTTTAGGAGAACTCATCAGATTTGTTAAGGCTTTTATTGTCACAGTGGTGGGTGGTGTGGGAGAGCTGGAACAAGTCTGAATTCGGTCTAAAGTGCTTTGAGAAAAGTCCTTATGCTATTTATTTATGGGCTTTGAACAGGGGTTTGCTTCACTGGTTCTTATGCTTCTGTCTGGTTCTTGAGGAATAAAGGATGCAGGGTCTAAAGATAAAAGATGGTCGGTTCACTAACCAGGATTAGTGAGGTAGATTTCTTGTATTCTCAGCGCATTCACGGCAGAAAGGACTTCCCAACTTATTGCAGTATAGGATAGTAGAACCTACTATTGCAATAAGGGAGGCGCTGATGAAAGCGACTTTTCAAGCTCATCGGCAGGGCGGTTTATGGCAAGACAACTGTGACAAATGTAGCACTGTGACAACTGTCACAGTGGTTCAGAAAGAACATGAAATGCCGGAGATGCTGAATGGGAAAGGCTTTGAGCGCTGTGACAATTTATCTCCCGAGAATTGTGTCACAGTGCCAGGTATTAATGAACCCAAAGTTGGTTTGTGTGGTGAACCAACTTTATCTCAGGATGGGCATCAAGATATCACTGCTGAGGAAAAAGATCACTCAGTAACGGAGTATCCTGATCTGAGCAAAGATGCCAATCTGCCTTTGCGGAGATTGGAAGAGGCAAAACTGCTGGGACATTTCTGCTCTGTTGTGCTGAACCGGCTGCGTGATTGTGAATCCAGAACTGAGGAATGGAAACAGATAGTGCTTGATTACAACCGTGGATTATTGGTGCCGGAACTGTATCAAATGCGGAACAAACGCTGTGAGCGGACTATCCGCACCTGGATAGAGCAATATCTGCAATCGGACTACAACATGTTTGCTCTTGTACACAGCAATTGGAACACTATCCGGAAACGCAGGGTATCAGAGCTTGAGAGCCAAATCCTGCTGAGCATGCTACTGCATCCCAATCGTATCAAGATCGGTTCCGCCATCAAACTGCTGAAA
>DIMZ01000245.1:0-5393 GCA_002425825.1 Cloacimonetes bacterium UBA5553
CTGTAATTCGTTCAAGGATGAAAGCACCTCAGCTTCTGTATTCAGCCGAGGTGCTTAACTGCTGTTATGTACTTATATACTATGCTTTTACTACGGGTATCCAGATTTCGAAAACGGAATCTTCCTTACCCACTTTGAAGCGTTCATCATACACTTCCAGAGAGTCTGCCTCTGCCATCACATAGCCATTTTCGGGCATCCATACTCCAAATATGTATTCATAGGTTTGGTGCATTTTGTCCAGCAGTCCATGGTGCTCAAACACGGCATAGTTAGCAGCCGGAATGCTGTGATGAATCATGCCTTCGGGAACGTCCGCCGCGCTATTCACAGCCATACCGGCTATGAAGGTGAATTCTTCAGTTTCGTTATCTGCATCTGCAAACTTGCACACCTGATAGGCTTTGTCGCCTTCGGACACGTGTTTAATATCCTGCGCACGCTGCATAAAGGTTTCCCACAGCTTGTGCAAAGTTCCGCTGGGATTGGCACGGCAAGACACGCCCACTACCTGGAAGGCATCTTTTTCTTGGAATCTTACGTTCATTTTTTGTGCTCCTTTTCTAAGGTATTTGAATGTGTTATCCAGGCTGATAGCCGGGAACCGAACCAAGGGGGCAATTTGCTTGCGATACTTACCCGGGGTGATGCCTGCAATGTTGCTGAATGATCTGGTGAATGCTTCTTGAGACTCGAACTGATACTCCCTGGCAATTTGGCGGATGGGCTTGGGTGTGTAGAGCAGCTCATGCGATGCCTCGCACAGCCTTCTACGGCGCAAATAGTCGTTTACGCAGAAACCGGTTAAAACTCTGAATAAACGGTGGAAATACCACTGGGAGAGATTTGCTGCATCGGCAATGTCTTCCAGGCTAATCTTGCGCTTCAGATTCTCTTCTATAAAGATTAGAGCTCGTTCGGTGCATGAAACATCCTTCATACTTCTTAATCTCCTGATTCGGTATTGATACATCTTGCTCTACCTGTATCTTGAAACATTGTCAAGCTAATATGTGGTTTTTTTGCATTTCGTATAGTTTTGAGTATGTGAGTTCTGGTGTACAATACCAATATCCATAACTCACTAAAATTGCATTTGTTAAAATAGTATTATGGCTTAGTTTGTATAAAAACAGCTACAAACCTGATAGGGCGGGGGTGAGTGTAATTTTTGTGCTAAACTATTAGCCCCTGTAACCTACTGGTGAAGGAGTATTTATGCCGGATTCCACAATGGTAGATCCCAGCGCATGGGCAGGGATGATTGAGAAAGCCACACCCTTTGTTATCACTATGGGGCTAAAGCTACTTGCGGCAGTCCTTATTTACCTGGTAGGCAGATGGATAGCCCGCCTGATTGCCAATACACTAAAGAAGATTATGACTCGCGGCAAGGTTGATGCTTCTTTAGTAAGCTTCGTAGGCAATATAGTTTATGCTATTATTCTGGTATTTGTAATCATCGCCGCCATTAGCAAGTTAGGAGTGCAAACCACTTCGTTTATCGCCATCATCGGTGCTGCCGGTTTGGCTGTTGGTATGGCTTTGCAAGGCTCGCTGTCAAACTTTGCCGCGGGAGTGATGCTAATACTCTTTAAGCCATTCAAGTTAGGTGACTCGATAATCGGCGCGGGGATAACCGGAAAAGTGCATGACATCGGGGTGTTTCACACTATTATCTTAACCGGTGATAACCGCAAGGTTATAGTGCCCAATGCCAAGTTATCGGCAGATTCCATCACGAATTTATCAGCTATGCCAACCCGTAGAATTGAGCTTGCCATCAGCGTTCCGGGTGGAACAGACCTTGACTCTGCCAGAGAACTGCTATTGGCGGTGGTGAATTCGGAAGAAAAGGTATGAAAAGAGCCCGCTGCTTCTGTAGCAGTTAATGCTGCTGATGCCGGAGCCATCACCTTTGGCGTTTATGCCCACGTGAATAATGCCGATCTGGGAGCGGTTCAGACCGCATTAACCGAGAAGATAAAGATAGCTTTTACCATGAAAGGCATTTGGGCATAGGGAGGTATTGTGAAACATCTTTTGGCACTGCTACTTGCCTTTATGCTGCTCTCATCTGTGGTGCATGCAGAAGCCTGGAGGCTGGATTCAGATATTAATCTGTCGCTAACCCAAAGCGCATATAGTGATTCTTGGGTGGGGACAGAGCTTAGCAATATCACCTGGCTGGCATCCTCGGTTTCTACGGCGGAAAAGCAGATGAAGCCGTGGCTGAAGAACAAATCCACACTAAAGCTATCCTTCGGGCAAACTCATATGCAAAAGGTGGATGCGCTTGGCGAGAAACACTGGAGCAAGCCCGAGAAATCTACCGATAAGATAGACCTGGAATCGGTGTTTCGCTTCACCACCAAAGCATGGGTTGATCCTTTCGTTGCCGGGAGGCTGGAATCACAGTTTATAGACCTTAGCGATCCCAGCTTAACCCGCATCGTAAACCCTATGTTGCTAACAGAAACGGCTGGTGTAATCCGTACCTTTGTAGAAACAGATAACAGCCTTTTAACCACGCGCTTGGGTGCTGCCTTCCGTGAGCGGCTGGATAGAGAGGTGATGCAAGCAAGTGGCTCGCGTGAAACCGTTAGCACGGTAGATGGCGGTTTAGAGCTGGTAAGCGAATTCAAGCAGGTTTTCGCTCCTAAAGATGCTAGTTTCAAGTCGCGTTTGCAAGTGTATCAGGCAATGTTCAATTCCAAAAGCAAAGACCTGAATGATGACTGGAAGTCGCCAGACATGGTTTGGGATAATGTGTTCACTACCAAGCTTTGGGGTTTGCTGTCGGCAAATCTTAGCTTTGAAGCACGCTACGAGAAAGAAGCTGTGCATAAGCTGCAATGGAAGCAAATTCTAGGTCTTGGCATCAGCTATTCGATATTGTAAGAATTACTTATGCAGTATAGCAGGTCTAAGCTAAGTGCTTAGACCTTTTTTGTACGGAGCAAAAACCATGTTCCCGCTATGGCAGGAAGAATGTCTTGGATTATAAACAGGCTCAGGGTGGCGGAAACTGCCTGCTCTGCGCTAATTCCTGCGGTTTTGAGGAAGTGGATGGCAAAGCTTTCTCGCAAGCCCAAGCCGGCAAAGGTGATGGGGATGGAATTTGAGAATTGGGTTAGTGCCATGCGCATGGTGCTGCTCCACCAGTTTATGGGCAAAACGGCATTTAGCAACAGCCAGTATTGCAGATAGGTGATAATGTTTGCCCCTATCTGAATAGCCATCATGCGCGGGGCTAAGCTTCGATATGGTGCCTGAAGTCTTCGCCAGTCTGTCTTGCTGCCCAAAACTATGTACAATACAATCGGTAACAACATACAAACAACTATAGCCAGTATGCCCAACCAAACAGGTAAATGCGGGTAATAAACAAAGGCAGCAAGGGAAGCTAATGTCCAGGTGCCCCAGGTCATAAAACTGCGCTCCAGGGTGGTGCTCCAAAAGGAAGCCATGCGGCTGCTGTTGCTCACAAAAAGTATTTTAGCTATGGCTGCGTGACCACCCGGCAGGGCAAAACGCAGGGGTAAGCCTATCATGTATGAGCGTTTTACTTCAGTTTTATTGTGCGTAAAAGAGGGATTAACCCCAAGTGCATAAAGCCAATTATGGTATTGGGCTACGTGGCGCAGGGTGCTAAGCCCCATTAACAGCGCAATTAGCGGTAAAGGCAGATGAAAAAAAGCTGAAATGGCACTGCCAATATCTACTTTAACCGCTATGCGCCACAAGATTAATGCACTAAGGCAAACTTTAAGAGCGTAGAATAGGACTTTGGTGTTTGGCTTTATCAGCGGGAAGCTCCTACTTTCCAAACTTGGCTATTGTCTGTTGCAAAGCAGCTTCTATCAATTCCTTTGGCGGTGCGGCGATACTACCCTGCTCCATCATGCTGTGCGCCAGTGATCTGGCTTGAGTAATGTCTGCTTTGGCAATGGCAAAAACTTCATCTCTGCTAAGCTGAATCCGGGCTACTCCATCGGCAATGGCTTGCATGGCTACATCGGCAGCTTCGTAGGCAAATACATCGGGCTCGTCCATTTTGGGAACAATGTCGTCGGGATTTATGCCACGTCTTTGGGCGTAATTTGCCAAAGAGTGAGCGGCGGCAATTGCCATGTTATCGGTTATCTTTGCGGCTCTTACCAGCAATGCGCCTTTCAGGATGCCGGGGAAGCCACATGAGTTATTTATCTGATTTGGGAAATCCCCTCTGCCGGTCGCAACTATAAAGGCTCCGGCTGCTTTTGCGTCGTAAGGATAAATCTCAGGAACAGGATTTGCACAGGTGAAAACTATCGATTTGGGTGCCATCACCTTAATCCATTCCGGCTTCACGGTATCAGGGCCGGGAGTTGATAGTGCTATTAGCACATCAGCGTTCTTCATGGCATTTTCCATGCCCTCAATCCTATTGGGATTGGAAATCTTTGCCAGTGCCCATTGTTTATACTTGCTTGGGTCTTGCTCTATATCAGCACGGCCGGGATGCAAAGCACCCTTGCTGTCGAATATAATCAGGTTTTGCGGGTCTAAACCGCTTTGCAGCAGGAAGCTTGCAATGGTAGTATTTGATGCTCCCNNACTCCCGCTCCGAATAGCACGCATTTGCAGTTTTCTATCTGCTTGTCAGCAAGCTTCAGTGCGTTTATTAACCCCGCCAAAGTAACGCTGGCTGTGCCCTGGGCATCGTCGTGCCAAACAGGTATGTCGCAGGCATCGCGCAGCTCGTCTAACACACGGTAGCAATTGGGCTGCGAGATGTCTTCCAGATTTACTGCCCCAACGCTTGGCTGTAGCATCTTTACAAAGTCTATGGTCTTTTGCGATTCAGGCTTTCCGGAGGCATTGCGGCTATCGATACATAGGGCAATGGCATCAATGCCACCCAGGTATTTCATCAGCATGGCTTTTCCTTCCATAACCCCCAATCCTCCGGCAATTCCGCAATCCCCATCCCCTAGTACACGGGTGGAATCACTAACCACCGCAACAAGATTACCACGGTTAGAGAGATCGTAGGATAATTCTACATTGTCTCTAATAGAAGTTGAAACGGCAGAAACGCCGGGAGTGTACCATACATTGAACCAGTTAAAGCCCCAGATACCGGCTTTGGGAATGGTTTGCATCTTGCCGTGGTAAAAGCGGTGCATAGACACAGAAAGCTGCTTTAGAAAGTAAGTTTGGGCAGATGAGACCTTATCGGCGGAAAAGAGAGAGCCAAATACATCCGACATGTTGGCAAGGTTTGAGCTTAGTTGTTTCATTATCCATCCTTGTAAACCTGAGATAGAGTTATTGCCAAAGGGTGGCTCTTTTTGTCAAGGATGGATTGAAGAAGCCTGTAAATCTGAACTAATTTGAGGGAATAAAAA
>DIMZ01000245.1:5451-6738 GCA_002425825.1 Cloacimonetes bacterium UBA5553
ATGCTTTAGTTTCCGGCAGGTGCGGCTGGTGCAGCAGGTGCGTCGGTAGCAGGAGTTTCGGCAGCAGGAGTTTCAGTTGCAGGAGCTGCTTCTTCTACTGGTGCTACTTCTTCTACGGGCTCTTCGACTTTGGGCTTGCAAGCTGTAAGCAGCATGCTGATCAGCATCATAGCGAGTAAGGCNNGTTTTCCTCCATAAGTAAAATCCCTGTTTACAGGGTAACTTAGGTTTGTTTTATTTTGTTTTGGGTCTTTTGGCAAGATACATAAAATATTGCCTGATGTTATATCGAAGGGAGCGAGGCGCTAAACCCTCACCAATCCTTCACACAGTCCTTAGTCACATCTATTATTTACGTAAGATTGGAACACTATTTAAAGGTATCAGATTCTTGGCAAGGTATTTTTTTCAGAGTGCCACATCAAGCCCAGCGTGAATCATCCCCAAACCCAATCTACTAAAGCTTTTATCACGATATCCCACTCCATATTCCAAGCCTAATATTCCCAGTCTAGTTTTTACTTTTATCCCTGCTCCAAGTCCAAAAATATCGCTTTTCACGCTGGATTTATCTTTGGCCACAAAGCCTTGATCGAAAAACAGATATATCCTGGAATCCGGGCCAAGCAAGTAGCGAAGTTCATAGTTTGTCCAAGCCAGTCTAAAGCTACTGAATTCATCCTCATGATAGCCCCTAATACTGCCATAACCGCCCATTTTGAATTGCTCCCAGAGTTTGGCATTCTCGTTATCAAGATTCCTTATTTGCGCACCAACATAGCCAATAAAACGCCGGTTAACCCGAAAATAGTATTTACTTCCTGCTTCCAGGGCAGCGTGAAGCTTGTTATCTACTCCATACTGATAGCTATAGCGCAGGTTGGTTTCAATACCGCGAATTGGATTGTCTCCGCCCTCAACCTTGCGATAATTCCAGAATGCACCAAAGCGGTTAGCGCTTGAAGACTCTATGGTAGCAGGTCGGCGCGTGCCGGGGCTAATGCTTTCTGCCACCAGCGCAATGCCAATCTTCTGATGCAGCATAAGGTAATAGATATCCAATGCTGCCTGGCTGTTAATCCACGTGCTGTCTTGCTCGCTACGATACAGCTCTATATCTGCTGCCAGGGGGATATCGGCAACTCCGGATTCGTGATAGGCAAGGCTTAATTCTTTCTTGCCTGCCGGTATCTGTCTCCATAGCAAGTTTATGGCTCTATCTGTGCCCCACAGGTTCATGAACTGCAGCTTTATCAGCCCTGAAAGGCGAAGCTCGCCATTAATGCT
>DIMZ01000245.1:6759-7077 GCA_002425825.1 Cloacimonetes bacterium UBA5553
TATTCATGCCCAACACGCCTTCCATATAGGTCATGCGGTTTTCTTCCACTCTAATCAGCAGGCTGCTATCGTCTATTGGCTCAATAAGGCAATCGCGGATGTAGCTTTTACGGCGGATATTATCTTCAGCCTGGCTTATTATGGCAGGAGTGATGGTCTTTATGCGGCTAAGCCCCGATACGCTAAGCAGGGTTTTGTCACGGGTAACGTTGTTCCCCCGAAAGATATATTCTTTTACCCGCAGCGGTTTGCCTTCATCAATGCCGATATAGGCAATCAAGCCTTCTGCCAAAACCAGGGAATCTACCTTAACTGCTT
>DIMZ01000245.1:7096-18611 GCA_002425825.1 Cloacimonetes bacterium UBA5553
AGGTAGCTGCGCTCATGATACAAGTCCAGTGTTTGTTGCATTAAACGTGGCAGTTGCTCCAGCCGATACTCGTGATTGGCTGAGCTATACAGCATCTGATACAGCTTTGCCTCAGAAAAGTATTGCATGCCCTGAAAGCGCACCAATACAGGCTGCGAAGGGATGTGCTCATTTATGGTGAATACCAGCTCCAGGCTATGACCATTCATTGGGATTAGCTCTGGAGCATTAATCTGCATAAAATACCGCCCCTGAGCCTGATAATAGCTGTAAATTCGCGCTGTGGCAGCACTAACCGCCTCTGCGCTATAATCCTGACCAATCACCAGACCGGATGCACGATGTAGCCTTGCATCATCGTCCACTCCAGCCCCAATATAGCTTATTTTGCCGATACTAATGCCTGCCAGCGGGATGAATGCCAGCAACAGACATATTAGCGGCAAACGCCAAAGCATAGCTTAGTCGCGATCTGCCTTCAGCACAGCCAGGAAGGCTTCTTGAGGAACGGTTACAGAGCCTATTTCCTTCATCTTCTTTTTGCCTTCTTTCTGTTTGTCCAGCAGCTTACGTTTACGCGAAACGTCACCTCCATAGCACTTGGCAAGCACATCTTTGCGCATGGGATTAATGGTGCTCCGCGCGATTATCTTAGCCCCAATGGAGGCCTGAAGGGCTATCTTGAACAGGTGACGGGGGATTACCTCAGACAGAGTTTGAGTAACGCTTTTGCCCCAAGTGTGAGCTTTGTCCTGATGGCAGATAAAGCTCATGGCATCCACCTTTTCGCCATTTATAAGAATATCCACCTTAACCACCTGGGACAGACGATAATCTTTAAACGCATAGTCCAAAGAGGCATAGCCACGGCTAACCGTTTTCATCTTGTCGTAAAAATCGAAGATTATCTCTATTAGCGGCATATCATAATGCAGAGCTACCCGTTTCTCGTCTATGTATTGAATGTTCTTTTGGATTCCGCGCCCGTCCTGAGCCAGCTTCATGATGTTTCCAATATAGTCGGTAGGAACAATAATCTCGGTTTCCATATATGGCTCTAATATATGCTCGATGTGGTTAGGATCGGGGAAGTCGATGGGGTTGTTAACCACAATATCCTCTCCGTTTTTCAGCTTCATAACGAAGCGCACACTGGGCGTGGTGGCAATAATGGGGATATTATACTCGCGATAGAGGCGTTCTTTTACAATTTCCAGATGCAGCATGCCCAAGAAGCCACAACGGAAGCCATAGCCGAGTGCGGCAGAGCTTTCTTTTTCGTAGATAAGCGAGGCATCATTCAGCTTCAGTTTAGCGATGGACTCCACGAGGTTTTCATAGTCCTCGCCATTAATGGGAAATATACCGCTATACACCATTGGCTTAGGCTCCATAAAGCCGGGCAGGGATTCTGTGCACCCGCCTTTGGCAAGCGTGATGGTGTCACCCACCCGCGCATCGGAAACTTCCTTGATGTCTCNNCCTTCCTTGATGTTGGCTATTATGTATCCCGCTTCCCCGCAGGTAAGCCCGGGCTGAGGCTGGAACTTCAGTCCTAAATAGCCGATTTCTTCTATATCATATTCTTTGTTGTTGCTAAATAGCTTTATCTTGTCCCCTTTCTTCAGGTTACCATCGAAAAGGCGTACCAATACCACCACACCGCGATACATATCGAAATATGAATCGAAGATAAGGGCTTTTACAGTGCCATTTTCATCTCCCCTGGGGGCAGGCAGGTGGGTTACCACGGCATCAAGCAGTTCATTTATACCCATGCCCGCCTTGGCACTAACCTTCTGAATGTCTTCCGGCATGCAGCCCAGTATTTCCATCAGGTCATGCTCAGTGCCTTCTATGTCGGCTTTGGGCAAGTCAATTTTATTAAGCGCAGGCAATAGCTCCAGGTTGTTTTCCAGAGCCAGATAAAGGTTGCTCATCGTTTGAGCTGTGATGCCCTGTGAGGCATCCACCAGCAATATGGCACCTTCGCAGGATGCCAAAGCGCGGGACACTTCATAAGAGAAATCCACGTGTCCGGGGGTGTCTATCAGGTTCAACACATAGTCCTGCCCCTTATAAGTATGCACCATGCGGATGGCGTGGCTTTTTATGGTAATGCCTTTCTCGCGTTCCAAGTCCATGCTATCCAGCACTTGGGCTACTTCTTTGCCCTTGCCGATAACGTTGGTAACTTCCAGAAAGCGGTCGGCAAGAGTTGATTTGCCGTGATCAATATGCGCAATTATGCAGAAATTGCGTATAAATTCTTGTTTCATTTTATATCCTTAGTTTGCAGTTAAATGCTTCATCTACCCTATTGTTAGGATTCAGACCAAAAACTGCACAGGGGAGCTTTTGTCAATCTCCATGTTGCAAATGGACATCAGCATAATCCAGAATTAGCCCCTTGTTCCCTGCTGTCATTGCAGTATCATTACGGGTTTATTGCAGATTAAATCTGTAATGAATGTGCAATGATAGCGTCATGCAAGCAAGTGATAATGTCGAGTTTGGGACACGGGAACAATAGGAAAACTATTACTAACCGGAACTGATTTAACTGCTTCGCAGTTAAGCTTCTTACAACCTTACTTCTTTCCGAACTGCAGGATAAGCTGTTTTATCATGGCTTCAAGAATCAGGTCACCGGTTTCCTGCACGTCGAAGGGTTCAAAGCCCAGGTATTTATCCCACTGCCCCACAATGTAATCGTGGCTAACCACTCGGTACTTGGTATCCGGCTCTAGCGCGCGATTATTAACTTCCCACACCTTTTTGCTGTGGCCATGACCGCCGGGACAATCCTGAACAGCCTCTTTTAAGCCAGCAGTTTGCACAATGTCGTAGGGCTTATCCACTGCGTTCTTGCGGTTATACTCATCCATCTTCAGCAGGTCTTTGCCATAGCAAGAGAATAGCACCACGTAGTTACTAAAGGGCAGCAATTCGTGCATATCGCCCAAAGTTACGTCTCCCGCGGGGATAAATTTGCGGATGCCACCGTTGTTGATGATGGCAATATCGGGCTTATAGGGCTTTTTGTATTCCGCCAGAAGCGAGTTCGCCACCCATTTCGATACCGCAGTTTCCTTAAACTTATCCGGTTTCCAGTCTTCGGGTATGCGGGCAATGGTTTTGCCCATGCTAATCTGAATGCTGTCGGCAAGGGTGGTTACAAAGTTTGCCAGCCTGGTATCAGCCTGTTCTTTTGGCTGCCAGAGGGGGATTTGAGTGGTTTTTAGTGAGGCAATGCGGTCGTTAAGCACCTCTATATCAAGTTGTCCCAAAAGCATATTATGACTGCCAGCGGAGGCTATGTAGATGCCATTAACCTGCCACGGTTCTTCTATGTTTACATGTGAGTGGCCCCCAATTATCAGGTCGATACGATTGTCCAGGTTAGCAGCCAGCAAGCTATCTGCCTCGATGCCCAAATGAGTTAGAAGTATTACTAGGTCGCTATTGGCGTCCACGTAGTCTATGTATTCGTCTATTGCCTTCTTATAAGGCAGGATGTTTAGTTCGCTAATGTTTTCACGTTTCACCTTTTCGGGTAGCTCCACCAATGTTAGCCCCATAATACCGATTTTCAGGGAATCCAGAGCGATTATCTTATATGGATTTTGCCCAAATGGCTTATCCTGTTTTGTTCGTAGATTGGTGGATACAAAGGGGTAATCGGCAAGTTCGGTAAGCTTTATGGTATTGGCAAAGCTTTGGTCGAACTCATGATTGCCAAAGGTGCTGGCATCCAACCCCAAGAGGTTAAAAACCTCTATCACTGCTCCACCAATTGCGCCATTATGCGTCATGGAAGCAAAGATGCTGCCGGTCTGCTGATCTCCGGCATCCACATAGATGGAACGGGCTGCGCTGCTGCGGGCATGCGACAGGTGATGCTCCAGATTAATGTAGCCGCCAATGTGGTCGCCGGACTTGGTATTTTGTGCCTGGTATATGCCGTGAGTGTCGTTGGTGTGCAGTATCCTGATGGGCACTGCGCTTAGGGCGCAAACACAAACGAGGCTTATAAGAAGTAGGCTGAATTTTTTCATTATCTGGCTCCTTTTAGCTTTGCAAATTGAGCAGCATTTCCACCATGGCAAGATCTTCCGGTGTGTCTATGCCAATGCCCTGATAATCGGTGATTACCATGCGGATGGGAATGCCATTTTCCAAGGCTCGCAGTTGCTCCAGCTTTTCAGTTTGCTCCAGTTTACTTATGGGGAGCTCTACGAACTTTAAGAGGGTTTCACGGCGATAGGCATAAACGCCTATATGGCGGTAATACGTGTAGTTTATGTCGTTATCCCTGCAAAAAGGGATGGCGGAACGGGAGAAATATAGGGCATTGGATTTGGTGTCGGTAACCACCTTCACGATGTTTGGGTTAGACAGCATTTCCGGCTCGCTAACCGGAGTCATCAGGCTTGCCATCTGCACCTGCGGGTCACTGAACTGGCTTAGCAACTTTGCCAGGGAATCGGTGTCTATCATCGGTTCATCACCCTGGATGTTTACTATCACCTCGGCGGGAGGGAGCTTTGTAGCTGCTTCGGCAATTCTGTCGCTACCGCTGGCGTGGTTAACGTTGGTCATTACCGCCTTGCCGCCAAAGGCAAGCACTGTGGAGAATATCTCCTCGTGATCGGTAGCCACTACCACACTGTCGAACAGATTGCAGGATAGCACCTTGCGATAAACATGGCTGATAATGGGCTCGCCTGCCAACAAAGCAAGAGCTTTGGCGGGAAAGCGGGTGGAGGCATAGCGTGCCGGGATGATGGCGATGGAGCTTATATTATTCATCGGCTTTTCCTGAAGGATTTTTGCGCAGCCAAATCATCAGGGCAGAGCTGTCGCTGTAGTTTACGCCCGGAATGCGCATAGCCTGACCTATGCTGCGTGGTTTTATTTTTGCCAGCTTCTCTCTTGCTTCCCAGGCGATGCTGGGAATGCCAAAGAAGTCCGTATCTGGCGGGATAACAAGGTTTTCAGCTTGGTTAAAGCGTATAATTTCTTCTTGCATGCGCACTAAATAGCCCTCGTATTTAATCTCAATCTCGATGCGGTTCTGAATGTCTTTGCTCAACTCAGGCGGGGCAGTGTAGCCGTATTCGGCAAGATTGGCAAAGCTTATCTCGGGGCGGCGTAGAAGCTGGCTAAACTTAATCGGTTCTTTTACATCCCCCCGGGCTATGCAATTACTGCTCTTTAACCTTTCCAGCTCTGCTGCTTTTAGCTGCAACATTTGGGAAAAGCGTTGCCATCGCTGCTGGGAGACCAGGCCAAGCTTGTGGGCAATGGGCATCAAGCGTTCATCGGCATTGTCCTGACGCAGCAGCAAGCGGTATTCCGCGCGAGAAGTGAACATACGGTAAGGCTCATTTGTGCCGCTGGTAACCAAATCGTCTATCAGCACACCCATGTAGGAATTGCTTCGCGAGAGCACAAGCGGTTCTTTGCCTTCCAGATATAGCCCGGCATTTATGCCTGCAATAAGTCCCTGGGCTGCGGCTTCTTCATAGCCGGAAGTGCCATTTATCTGCCCGGCAAAATACAAGCCCGGCAGCTTTTTACAGGCAAGAGAAGCGTCTATCTCCGACGGATTTACGTAGTCGTATTCTATCGCGTAGGCATAGCGCAGGATGGTAGCCTGCTCCATGCCGGGAATGCTGTGCACAATCTGCTCTTGAATATGTGGAGGCAGGCTGGTGGAAATGCCGTTCACGTATGCTTCGTGGGTGTTCACTCCCTCGGGCTCGATAAAGATGTGATGGCTGTCACGCTGAGGAAACTTTACTATCTTATCCTCAATTGAGGGGCAATAGCGCGGGCCTATGCCGGTGATAATGCCTGAATATAGTGCCGATTCCAGGATGTTAGCCTGAATAATGCGCGAAGTTTCGGGAGTGGTATGCGTTAAATAGCAGGATACGCGGTTTTGCAAAGCTATATCACGGTAATAAGAAAAGCCTTGGGGATCATCATCACCTGGCTGTTCTTCCAGGCAGCTATAGTCCAGACTGCGCAGGTCAACCCTGGGTGGCGTTCCGGTTTTGAAGCGTTGCACGCTTAAGCCCAAAGCGCCCAAATGTAGCGAAAGATCATCCGCACTGGGTTCACCGCTTCTTCCGCCTGAATAGCTAATCTTGCCAACGTGTATCTTACCCCGCAGAAAGGTGCCGGAGGCTATTATTACCGTAGGAGCGTAGTATTCACGCCCAATCTGGCTAAGCACTCCGCAGACCCTGCCTTCGTGGATTATTAGTTCGGTGATGGTGGCTTCAATAATCTGCAATCCGCTTTGCGCTTCCAAGGCTTCCCGCATCAGGCGATGATATGCTTCTCTATCGTTCTGGGCGCGTGGTGCCCATACCGCGGGACCTTTGCTGCGGTTCAGCATGCGGTAGTGAATGCCACTAAGGTCTGCTGCTCTGCCCATCTCCCCACCCATAGCATCCACCTCACGGGCTAAATGCCCCTTGGCAGGGCCGCCGATGGAGGGATTGCAGCTCATGCGGCCTATTGCCTCAAGCTTAATGGTAAAGATGGCTACGTTCAAGCCCCTTCGGGCTGCTATCAAAGCTGCTTCTATGCCGGCGTGTCCGGCACCCACGACTATTACATCCCAGGTGGAAGTAAAATGCATCATAGGGTTTAGTTTAGTTTGCTGTGAATCCAATCCAGCAGGGCTTCAAAGCCAGTGTTATTAAGGGCAGACACCGCAAAGATGGGCTCATGCTTCAAACCCAGTTCTTTGCCCAGGTTCTGGATGGTTTTGGCTATCTTGGTTTTGGGTATTTTGTCGGACTTCGTGGCAACCACACAGTGATCCACATTCCTTAGCCTTAGCATTTCCAGCATCTGAATATCCTTGCGATCGGCAGAATGACGGATATCTACCAGCACAATAATGCTGCGAAGCTGGGTGCGTTGCTCGAAGTATTTATTTACCATCTTGCGCCATTTCTCTTGCTCGTTCTGGCTTACTTCCGCAAAGCCATAGCCAGGCAAGTCAGTAAGCTGCAAGAAACCCGGAGCTTCCGAGTCATCTGTTTTATAGCGGATAAGAAAGAAATTCAGCAAGCGCGTTTTGCCCGGGTGTCCTGAGGTTTTGGCTAGCCCATGACGTGATGTAAGCAGATTTATCAGGGTGGACTTACCCACATTGCTACGCCCCGCAAAGGCAAATTCCGGATAGGCGGAAGCAGGATAGTCAGCCGGTTCCACCGCGCTTTTTACAAAGAAAGCCTGAACAAATCTAAGCATTGTTATAAACTACGCTGCTGCGATCAGACTCGCAGATTTCCACTTCATGCACGGCGATATCGGGCGATGCCAACTCACGCTCAAAACGCTCNNGGTTTTCTGAGGTGGGGTTCATACCGCTCAATGATGGCACTTCATTCAAATACGCATGATCAAGCTCGTCTAAGATGCTCTTTAGGATTTGCTTGATAATCCCAAAGTCCATCGCCATGCCAATATCATCCAACACATCGGTTTTAAGGGCAACGCGCACCTTCCAGTTATGCCCGTGAAGGTTGCTGCAAGCCCCCTGATAGCCGCATAAGCGGTGGGCAGCGGAAAAGGTGTCGCTTACGCTGAGGTAATACATTAAATCTCCTAAAAGTACTTTTTGCGGATGAACACCAGCACCAATATCATCGAAAACACAATAGACAATCCCATCACTATCGCAAAGGCATAGCTGGAATCCTGGAAGGGAAGGTGAACATTCATGCCATAGATGCTGGCAATTAGTGTGGGTAAAGCCAAAATAATGGTGATGGAAGTAAGGAACTTCATTACCACATTCAGGTTATTCGATATTATTGATGCAAAGGCGTCCATCATACCGCTAAGGATGCTGCTATAGATATTTGCCATTTCTATAGCTTGTTTATTTTCGATAATCACATCGTCTATCAGGTCATCGGCATCGGGATCGTTATGCAACCAGCGTGAGCGTTGCAGGCGTTCCAGAATAATCTCGTTAGACTTCAGCGAAGTGTTAAAGAACACCAGTGACTTTTCCATGCGCAAAAGCCTGATAAGCTCTTTGTTTCGCATAGACTGATGCAATTCGTTTTCTATCTGTGTAGTACGCCTGTTTATTTCTTTTAGAAACTTCAGGTAATAGATGGCGGTGCGCAGGTTTATGTTTAGCAGAAAGCTCTGCTGGGTTATATTAAAGGGGCGGTGCTTGCCATCCAGATATTGGGTTAATACCTCGTTATCATAAAAGGACACAGTTATCAGCTTATCCTGGGTTGCCACAATGCCCAGCGGGGCAGTGGCAAATGACACGCTTGCCGAACGGTGCTTGTAATACAAGGGCACGCGCAAAATTAGCAGCATGTCTCCCTCTTCCCATTCCAGGCGTGAATTCTCATCCGCATCCTGGAGGTCGGTAATAAAGTCTTCCGGTAGGTCGAACTTCTTTAGTATCTTCTGAACTTCTTCCGGAGAGGGGCTCTCAAGATGTATCCAAAATGCTTCGTCCAATGTTATAGCTGTTTTGAACTTCTGCTCAACCACTTTGAAAGCATGTATCATGATTGCCTCCTTTCCTTATCTATTTTCGTCGCCAATTTTCTCATACGTCCCCTATGTGGCAAGAAAAAACTTTGCCTCACTGGGGATAGACAGATGGCAGCCAGGTGTATGCCTTTATCACTCGCCTTGCATTATGGCGTGGGCTCGCTTGCTTCCTTGTTCTTTAGCTGCATAGCCCAGCCACCCAGCACTGCCAGAACGGTAATAATTAAGCCTGCCAAACTCAAGCGCACACTAAGGGGATAGGATTTAGGAGCCATCTGTAGCTCCAGAGTGTGCTTGCCAGCGGGGATTACCAGCCCACGAAGTACATGGTTTGTTGGGTGTATCTCCAGTTCTTTTCCATTTAAAAATGCTTTCCAGCCAGCAGGGTAATACACTTCCGAAAGCACAAGATAGGCGTCTTTATTGGTATAAACATCGTAGCTGAGGCTATGCAAATTGGAGCTTAGTAACCTGACATAGCTGCTATCTGGCATAGCGGTTCCGGCTATACTGCTCTCCACAATGGCAGTATGTGCAGGATTAAATGCTTCATCTTTCATTGCGCTTAGCCTTTGGGCTTCATCGGGTATCACACGTAAAGAATCCACAAACCATGCTCGTGGCAGTGTTTTTAAGTTTTGATACAGATAAACCCCATCGGCACTGGAGTAAACCTGACGTAGGGTGGAGAACATATCTACATAAGGCAGCGAATCCGGCAGCACAAAGTACTTGGCAGAAAGCATATTAAGCACTGGCATGGGTTTTTCTACCATCCTGCCTTCCTGTCCATACATTCCGCGTAAATAGCGTATCATTTCGCCATCACTGCCTGCATCGCCCTGTATTAGCTTCAAAATATCGTCATAACGTTTCAGCTTAGCTGCAGAATAGCCATCAACGCTTTGATGATAATATGCCCATTCACCTGCGGGGCGCACCCGGTTCATGTTAAAGGGGTAAATACGGAAGTTGTCCTTGTCTTGCAGCAGGAATTGGTCGAAGTCGCGCATTTCAAATCTGGCGCTGTTATCAGCAACCGGATACACATCCTTCAGATGTTTACCGGTATAAATCCACAAGTCTATAAAGCAAAGCATGGTTAACAGCAACACAAATAGCGGTGCCTTCATCTTTTTGGTGCTGAATAGATAGCCTAAGCCGATAGTAACGGTTAAAAACAGCAGGCTTAATATCCCGCTTTTCACCAGCATGTCCAAACGCATAGACTTCAGTCCCGCAAGCTGCGAAAGGGCATTGTTGCTGCTATAGTTCTGGTACTCGGCAGCAGTGGTGAAGGGCAAACCCTTGAACATACCATTGGAGAGGATAACGAAAAGAATGAACACGCCTCCGCAAATCCAGAATACCTTGAATAAGGCTTTTTGAAACTTCTGGTCTCCGGCTTTTTCTATGATGCCATCTATACCCAAAGCTGCCAGCAGCACGGCATTAATCTGCACCATGGTTAGTATCATCGAGGGCACGCGGAACTTGTTAAAATACGGCAACAGCTTCAAAAACATATCCGACAGCGCGGGGGTGAAGCTGCCAAAGCTCATTAAGGTAAATATAAAACTGCTAATCCACAGAAACACAGCCATACGGCGATGCTTGCCAAACAGTGCTAATACGCCCAATGCCAAAACCACTATGCCAAAGTAGTTATATATCTGCGTGAATGGCATATAGCCCCAGTAGGTTTGATTTATGCCGCCAAAGAAATCGGGGATAACAAGAGCTACTATTTCTGCAGGAGGAAAGCTCCATGCCTGAGCATAGCTCTTTTCCAGTCCCGCGGCACCGCCACGCATGGTGAAGTGGCTATATTCCATGGTGGACAGATATGGATTCATAACTGCCAAAGCGGTTAAACCAAAGGCACAGCCCAGCAGCAGTGTCCAGGTGATAAAGCTCTTCCAGGCTTTNNAGCGCCCACTTTCAATAAGCACATAAACCCAGAACATGGCAATAAACAGGTAGAGGTAGTAAGTAATCTGAGGGTGATTTTCCCGCAGTTGGGTAATAAGGAAAGTTGCCAGTAGCCCCAGATTTAGCAGATTGGGCTTGTCTTGCAGGCGGAAAAGTGACCATAACACCCAGGGAATGTACATAATAGCACGATATTTGGTGTTGTGACCAATGTCCAACAGCCCCACCCAATGGCAGGAAAACATGAAGGCAATCGCAGCAAAAAAGGCTATCCAGGGTGACAGCTTCCAAAAGCGGATAAGCAGAAATATGCCCAAACCGCCAATGAAGAGCAGGAATATGCGCCAGGAGATTACTACATTGGTGATGCGAGTAATGCTTTCTAAAAATGGATATCGATTGGGGAACGAGATCATGTATGAGGGCATGCCGGAAAACATGTTCGGAGTCCAAAGAGCATTGTCTTTATTCTCTGCATTATAGTCCATAATTGCTTTTGCAGCTCCACGCCACTGGGTAATATCGGAGGCTTGGGGTTCCATGTGCTTATATGCCACTGGGAAATAGATTAGGCTGAGGGCAAGGAAAAGAATTGCCACCAAAACCCAGGGGAGGTGTTTGCCAAAGTCCTTTGCCCTTGTATTTACAGGTGCTTCTTTCACTGGTGCTTTTAGCTTTAGAATAGGATTTTTCGCCGTCATATCATCCTCGTTGATGTTTCTGATGTTTCTTGTCACGCAAAATCAGTTTGGCGAATTGGTCAAGCATAATATGAATTTGCGCTTACTTTCCCCTAGTTTGCCGATATGCTGTGTATCGTAGCTTTCCATAGATAAGAAAATGTGGAAGTGTGGAAGATGATAAAGTGAAACTCGGATTGGACATCGGGTGATGGGGTGTGCTGGCGTATTCTTGACGTCACTCATCCTAATCTCCTTAGATTTGATTAAGTGTCAACTTATTTAGGACGGGACTAGCACCCCAGAACGCATTGCAGTATTATTACGGATTCATTGCAGATTTCATCCGTAAT